>NZ_NOLI01000014.1:0-87759 GCF_002245975.1 Nostoc sp. 'Peltigera membranacea cyanobiont' 213
GGTCAAAGAGAAGAAATTACTGCTGATACGATCCTAATCCCCAGTTCAATTACCGCGAATCTGCTTCAGCATCCAATCAAATCGAGTCCCCGCAAGTGTCACTTGAGCCAAAAAGCTAGAACTCAATTCATCTTCATAAGTCAAGCGTTCATCTAAAGATTTGCCTGAACTATAGCTGATTCTGCCGTAACCCAGACTATTGATAATTCCTTGCTGTTTATCTGCTAACAAAATTGCTAATACTCGATAAAATCGGGCAGCAAAAGCTACATCGTGTAGCAATTTAGCAGAAAGTCGCCATTTGGGAATCGATAACACGATCGCATCTTCAACCGCCCGAATGGTCATTGCAGGTGGACTGGCTTCGACAAAGGGTGTTTCGCCAACTATGTCACCGCGCGATAATCTGGCAAACTCTCGTTCGATACAATCTGTTTCTTCCAAAGTTGAAAAGGCGCGGGTGAGAGGATTGCTTGTATCTTCTGCAATGGAAGCCACCATCTTGCCATCTAATAAAATGTAGAGAGCGTCAACAGGTCTGCCGGCCTGAAACAACACCGTTCCCGCAGGAATTTTCATCGCATTACCTGCAACAATCATCCAACCAATATCGCTATCATTTAATTCTGCAAATGTAAATAAAATTTCTCGAATTTGTGGTTGAAAAAGAACGACTGTGCTTTGTCCAATTTGGCCGATCATCTGCTCTAATCTTTGAGCAAGGAGAACTGCGATCGCTCGATAAAAATGGGCAGCAAAGGTAACATCTTCTTGCAATTTTTGAATCAACTGCTGCTGAGGAATCTTCAACACAAGCGACTTTCTAGCGGCTTTAACCGTAGTCGAAGACTGGTAGGAGGCTAAAAAGGGCATTTCTCCAACAACTTCACCATTTGCAAGCCGTGCAACCTCTCGTCCTGACAGTTCGCCACCTTCAAGAGCAGCAAACGCCCGACCAATAGGGTTATCATCAGCCTGAGCGACAGAAATGCTTAATGCTCCATCTAGCAGAATGTAGAGGGCATTAACAGGTGTTCCTTGGCGGATGAGGATCGTATCAGCAGTAATTTCTTCTCTTTGACCCGTTGCCAAGATCCAGTCAATATCGCTATTTGTCAGTTCCTTAAGTAGAACTTCTGTCATAATTTAACTTCCTTGTTTTCTGCTAACGGGAGAGAAATGGCGAGTGGGAAATAATACCAATTCATCATTGAGAAATTCAGATTAAATCTGGTTTTGGTCTGATTTTGGAGAATTAGTATAATTACTGAATAATCTTCCCATTCCGTATCAATTAGAATCACGACTAGAAGATGTACGGTTCAGTTGGTGTTTTATCATTGCTACCAGGAAACTTTATATTCTCAAGCTTCTTTGCGATCGCTTCAGATACATTGCTATATAGATTTTCAGTCGGATACTCACCTGGATAATGCTCACCTACAGCAATACCACCAGAAAGATTTGCGAGTTCTTGAGCCGATAGCTCTTGTGATTCATTTTGCTTTTTGTTTTCCATTTGAATTCTTTTTCCTTGTCATTATTTATGACTAAATTTGCCTAATTTTATGAAAGTGAAGTTATTAATTACACAAGAACAATTTCAGAAAGCAGTTGAGCAAAACTTGTCCAACTGCAATTGATTAATTTGATCGACTCCGTTTATGCAGAACCATCGAGCGCAGATATATCTCCAAACAACTCGCCAAGAACTTTTAGATCCTCAGTTGTCGCATCGGTGATGGTGAGTTGGAACAGAGAAGAGTCTATTGTCTCTGTATGAAAAGTTGCCCGTGTTGAGTGATGTCCTCGTCTTCGTGATGTTTGTTGGCTAAATCCCCTTGTCGATTTGTGAAATCGCGCAGACGTAAACTGTAAATTGAAACCACCCGCTACGTCGTCTAACTCTTCATCTGATAGTTCGATTGCTTCATCATTCGGAGTAATTTCGTCATCTGACATAGAAGCTCCTTTACCCGACGTGTTAAAGTTAAATGAGGCAGAGGGAGTTAACCATAAGCCTAGCAGCAACTCGGTTAACAACCCCTCCTGCTCCTGAAATCCGTCAACTGAAAAATTCAGATCAAGCTCAGGGCTAAGAAATACCCGCTTCCTTAAACTCTCTAAGATCCTGCTCAGAGAAAACACTCACTTGGAAGGTAACGCTTGTAATACCGCCTTCTTTAGGAATTTCCACATAACCAAGCTGATAATCTTCGGCATTTGCATTTTTTCCAAATACATCGCTAGTTGCGCCACCGGCAATATCATCAAGTTCTTGATTGGATAGTTCCAGCATTTCATTACGCTGCACATTTTCCATAATCATTCTTGTTCTCCTTCTGGTGTTAATTATGAGCTTAGAAACAAATTACTAGGAATCCCGCTAGGAAATTTTTCTCCAGTGAATTTGATTTCGAGCAAATCTTGTTGAGATATAGTAGTTTCCTGACTATTGAAGGATGCAATACCGCCATCAGCACCGATAATTACTGCACTAGTTTGCTTATCCGAAAAGTTGAAGTTATGAGCATCAACATAACTAAAAGCACCACCAGCAATGTTATCCAATTCTTCAGTAGATAGTTCTACCGGCTTAATGTCGTCAGACATGATGTTTTTTTTTCTCCCCAATTTACGATATGTGCTGTATCAAGCAGAATGCAATATTTGAGTTCTGGTTACTAACTTTCAAGAGTGGGAGTCAAGAAACCAGTTGCTTTGATTTCGTATAAACTTTGATGAGATATAGCGGTTTGTTGAGCGGTGACAGATCCAATACCGCCATTAGGGCCAAGAACGGTTCCACCAGTTTGCTGATCTAATTTGTTCTCGTTGTCAGCAATCACAAAGCTAAAAGCGCCACCAGCAACGTTGTCCAATTCTTCAGCAGATAATTCTACGGGCTTAATGTTGTCAGACATGATGTTTTTTCCTTAAATTATGATGTGTGTGTTGTATCAAGCAGAATGCAATATTTGAGTTTCTGGTTACTAACTCTCAAGAGTGGAAGGAAAGAAGCCAGTTGCTTTAATTTCTTGCAAACTTTGATGAGATATAGCGGTTTGTTGAGCGGTGACAGATCCAATACCGCCATTAGGGCCAAGAACGGTTCCACCAGTTTGCTGATCTAATTTGTTCTCGTTGTCAGCAATCACAAAGCTAAAAGCGCCACCAGCAACGTTGTCCAATTCTTCAGCAGATAATTCTACGGGCTNAATGTTGTCAGACATGATGTTTTTTCCTTAAGTTATGATGTGTGTTGTATCAAGCAGAATGCAATATTTGAGTTTCTGGTTACTAACTCTCAAGAGCGGAAGGAAAGAAGCCAGTTGCTTTAATTTCTTGCAAACTTTGATGAGATACAACCGTTTGTTGAGCGGTGACAGATCCAATACCGCCATTAGGGCCAAGAACGGTTCCACCAGTTTGCTGATCCAATCTATTGTCGTTGTCAGCAATCACAAAGCTAAAAGCGCCACCAGCAACGTTGTCCAATTCTTCAGCAGATAATTCTACGGGCTTAATATTGTCAGACATGATGTTTTTTCCTTAAGTTATGATGTGTGTTGTATCAAGCAGAGAAAGTGATTTACTGATTAGTTGCTTACCGCTTTCCTCGCTTCATGTCTCTACAATACGAATTCAACTAGGGTAAGCGCATCTGAAAAACGTCTAGGATTTCATCTAAGCGAAGTAAGTAGATGTAGTCTGACTTTCGCTATATAGTGTTGAGCAATAGGTAAGACTTTCGTCATAGGCTAACCCAGCTAGTTACTACAAAAGTCATGGATTTGCTTGTAGATATGGAATTTCACTGCAATATCGTAGTATGACTAAACGTGGAAGCATGAATACAAAACTAGGGACAAGCCCAATCAATGAGAGAATTCTATATCCATCACTCAATCAACTAAATTAATAAATTATTGCGATCAATCTCTAGCAATGTTGTAAATAAAAACAGAAACAACAATGTTTAATAGATTCAAGTTAGCAACCAAATTTACTTTACTTTTATTGCTGGTGTTCATCGGCGCGATCGCAGTTAGTGGTTTGGCTTTATCTCATGCGCTCGAACAAAAAGCAGAAGCCGAAATCGGTTATCGCAGCCAAATTATTGCAGAAACTATGAACTCAGTGAGGAATTATACTAATACGCATATCAATCCTCTTCTGACACCGATGATGGACACTCAAGCCACGTTTATCCCTGAAAGGATTCCCAGCTTTGCAGTCAGAGAAGTGTTTGAAAATCTTCGGAAAAACGAAGAATATAAAGATTTTTTATACAAAGATGCCAATCTAAATCCAACTAACTTACGAGATAAAGCAGATGTATTTGAAACGGAACTTATCGAACGATTTCGCAAGGAGCCAGGGTTGAAAAATATATCCGGGTTTCGTAACTCTTATGACGAGAAAATGTTTTATAACGCTCGTCCATTTTCCATCAATAATCCGACATGTCTACAGTGTCATAGCACTCCTGAAGTTGCTCCAAAAAGTCAGATTGCTAGTTATGGTTCAGAAAATGGCTTTGGGTGGAAACTCAATGAAATTTTAGGCACACAAATTATTTATCTTCCTGCCAAGCAAGTCTTTGATGATGCTCATCGTGCTTTCGTTCTATTCATTAGCTTATTTATTATTATCTTTGCCCTGATGATTTTACTCATTAATTATTTGTTAAAGCGAAATGTACTGCAACCGCTAAAACCAATGGCACAACTGGCTCAGAAACTTAGTATGAATGAAATTAGTGTTGAAGAAGCAAAAGAGTTCGATCGTGAAAAGCTAACATCGATTGTGCAGCGCCATGATGAGTTAGGACAATTAGGACGAGTTTTTCAACGGATGGTACATGAAATTTCTATCCGCGAACAACAATTTAAGCAAGAGTTGCATACACTGCGGATTGAAGTTGACGAAGCCAAACGGGCGCGTGAAGTTTCAGAAATCGCTGAATCAAAAACGTTCCAAAAGTTGCAGGAGGAGGCAAAAGTAATCAGAAGCAAACGGAATAATCCAAATTAATAACTATCAATTATGATTAGTGACGCATAAGTTGTCATGACGAATTACGAATTAAAAATTAGTATTGAGGATTTATTATGTCTGAAATTATTTCAATTCACTCATTCCGTGGCGGAACTGGTAAGTCAAATGTTACGAGTAATCTCGCTGCTATTATCGCTCGTTCTGGAAAGCGAGTTGGAATAGTTGATACAGATATTCAATCTCCAGGAATCCACGTTCTATTTGGTCTTGAGCAAGAGCGAATCCGCTACACTTTGAACGATTACCTATGGGGTCGTTGTCAGATTGAAGAAGCAGTTTATGATGTTAGTGCGATTCTCAAACAAAAACAAACATTTTTTGGTCGCCAGGGGAGTGTTCATCTGATTCCTTCTAGCATTAAGATGAGTGACATTTCTCGAATCTTGCGCGAAGGCTATGACGCACGCCTGCTTAATGATGGTTTACATAATCTAGTTCGTCGTTTAAAACTGGACTATCTGTTGATTGATACTCATCCTGGCATTAACGAAGAAACGTTGCTATCGATTATTCTTTCTGATGTCCTGCTGGTGATTCTCCGTCCAGATAAACAGGATTATCAAGGTACAGCAGTGGCAATAGATGTTGCTCGGAAGTTAGAAGTGCCTAAAATGCTAATAGTAATCAACAAAGCTCTACCATCTTTAGATTTTAAAGAGTTAGGGAAACGAGTGGAGAATACCTACAAAACCCCTGTGGCTGGCATACTGCCTGTTTGTGAAGAGATGTTTCATTTAGGGAGTAGTGGAATCTTCTGTTTGCAGTATCCAGATCATTCATGGACTCAAAAAATTAATGCGATCGCTAAACAAATCACTGGTTCTGGAGTAAAATTGTTTGCCAGATAAGTGTTGTCTATCAAGGGCAGACACTAGGATAAAAACATCTCTTGAAGAAGAATTCAGAAGTCAGAATAGGCTAAACCTTAGCTATCCGCTAACAGGAGTCAGAATGCAAGACGCTCTCTACGAGACGCTGCGCGTAGCTTGTTTCCCCGCAGGGGTAGGGGTACGCGGACTCGCTACCGCTACGCTATCCACCAGTCGCACAAAATTCATTCTGTTAGTGGATAGCTAAGGTTTAGCCCATTCTTGCTCCTGACTTCTGTTCGATAACATCTTCGCAGATGCCTGTTTCAGAATCTAATTCTTAGGCGATCTCATAGAATTGATAGGGCATCAAGTAGTTAATACTAATGTACCACGGAGATGTAGGGCGCGGTGAAGGAGCGATCGCAGTATTCATTCCCCCAATAATTCTCCTCTGCTTCATGAACCTGACTCGCAAAATTCAAAATCTATTTCACCCAAATCATTTGCAAAGTTTGGTGATTCCAAAATACTTTCTTTCTCAACAAACCTTGCCAAAGTTGGTAGTTGTGCCAAGATGAATTTGAGGACTTAGGCAAGTGACACAATGCTAGGACAATTATTAGATGGACGTTACCAAGTCCTCCAGGTCTTAGGTGGAGGTGGATTCGGTCAAACTTACATAGCCCAAGATACCCATCGGCCAGGTTTCCCGAAATGCGTTGTCAAACATCTTTTGCCCGTCACTCGTAGCCCTGAATTTCTCGAAACTGCTAGACGGCTATTTAGCAGTGAAGCAGAAACACTAGAACAGCTGGGCAACCATGACCAAATCCCTCGGCTTTTAGCCTATTTTGAACATAACCAAGAGTTCTTCTTGGTGCAAGAATTCATTGAAGGGCATACTCTGAAAGCAGAACTCTTACCCAATCAACCTTGGATAGAAGAGAAAGTAAT
The DNA here is from genome assembly GCF_002245975.1 of Nostoc sp. 'Peltigera membranacea cyanobiont' 213. Lineage (NCBI taxonomy): Bacteria > Bacillati > Cyanobacteriota > Cyanophyceae > Nostocales > Nostocaceae > Nostoc > Nostoc sp. 'Peltigera membranacea cyanobiont' 213. The sequence goes on from NZ_NOLI01000014.1 coordinate 6,828, forward strand.
TCAACTTCTCCAACAAATGTTGGGTATTCTGCAATTTATTCACAGCCACAACGTTATCCATCGAGATATCAAACCGGACAATATAATCAGGCGGCAACAAGACGGTAAGCTAGTGCTGATTGACTTTGGCGCAGTTAAACAAGTCCAAACTCAATTGCTTACAGTGCCAGGGCGCACGGGGGCTACTATTATCATTGGCACTCCAGGATATATGTCTACAGAACAGGGGCAAGGTAAGCCCCGCCCTAACAGCGATATTTATTCTTTGGGTATTATTGGCATCCAATCGTTGACTGGGTTACATCCTATAAATTTTGAGGAAGATTCAGATACGGGTGAAATTTCTTGGCAGCATCACGCTAATGTCAGTTCTGAGTTGGCATCTGTGCTATCTAAGATGGTGCTACACCACTTTAAACAGCGCTATCAGTCTGCGGCTGAAGTTCTACAGGTGCTTAAGCATCTTGATACTAAAGTAGAAATACCATTACTTCAATCACCATTTTTTACACAACCGCCTCAACCACAAAACTCAATTAGGCATCGGTCTGCTTCTATCTTGTCTGCGGAAAATTATAGTCGGTTGGAAACAATTCTTTTGGAATTTGTCGGCCCTGTTGCCTCAACATTACTACGACAAGTTGCGGCATCAGCGCCCAACTGCGAAGAATTAATTAGTCAATTAGCCATTCATCTTCGAGGAAATCAGCAAATTGATTTTCAGAATAAAACAATGTTTCTACTAGAGAAACCTACTCTATTACAGGAACTGACTGTTAAATCGGAAATTAAGTCAAATAATTTGCCAAACCAAGAATTTCAAGCAATCAGCGATAGCTTTGTGCATCAGTGTGAGCGGGAATTGGCTGATTTAATTGGGCCAATAGCTAAGTTTCTAGTCCAAAAAGCTGTTAAGTCTTCTGGGCAAATTTCCCGTGCAGAATTTGTGAAAATTTTAGCATCAAAAATTCCCGAACCTCAAAAAGCTTTGCAATTTCAGCAACGCTTACTTTCCTGATATTTTAAATATTGCATTTTTTTCTGTGTTAATTACAGATTATTAGCTTTGGTTATTCAGCATCTCCAGAGCTATTTTTAAGCTAGCTTTCATCCGATTAAATGCTTCAGCTAACCCGCCAATTTCATCATTAGAGCTTTCTTCAAAATCAGCGCTCATATCACCAATGCTAACTTTTTGGGCTATTTTTTCAATTCTTCTAATGCGCTGAATTACATATTTTTTGATTAAGAAGTTAATTAAGAAAACTACGATCGCAAAGATGGCAATTAAAAGTCCCATAATTAAGATCCAAGTCCGTTTGGCATTGGCAAAAATCTCTTGGGAAGGAACAGAGATTATTTGAGCAGAAACAATCTGATTGAGTTGCCAGCCAAAACCATTTTCTGAGCCATAATTTACCAACTGACTTTTAGGAGCCATATCTGGTGTAGAATGACATCGCAGACATTTCTGTTGTACGATCTTTAGTGGTCGCGCAATATAAAATACTTCGCCTTCTGATAAGTTACGAAAGCCTGTAATCTCTTGAGTTTTGGAGTCGCGGCGAAACCGTTCTACAAGTTGAGTTTCAAAATTATCAGCTTTATCCGCTAAATTAGTCGGATTAAGTGTTGCATCTTTATGAAAAAAGTTTTTAAATTCAGGCTTTTTACGAAAATTCTCAAACACCTCTTTAGAGGAAAAAGTTGGTACTACTTCCGGCATGAACGTTGGGTTAGTGTCTAGTCTAGGTTCTAATAAGGGATCTATCCGATTTTGTGTATAATCTCTAACCGCGTTCACCATTTGGATGAGAATCTGTGCTTGAGAAGTTACTTCATTTTGCGCTCTCCCTTGAAGTACACTAGATAAGGCAACGCCACTTCCCACAATACTGACTATGAAAACTAATATTAAAAGTAAGTTAAATTTAGCACCTATTTTTAAATCTTTTAATGTGATGTTATTTAACATAACCTAACCAATGAAGATGGTATCTGAGTTTGTCTAACATTTATTTATACCTGTTAGAAAGCATCTCAACAATATTTAAATAAATATTAATTTTTGACTGCAATGCAACTTACTTAGGCAGTAGTCAAACTTATCTAAAATTAGTCCTGAAAACCAAGTTACTTCCTTAACCCTAATTAGCGATGTTTTTGCGATTTTCCCGGCGTTTATTTCTGTTTAATTTACTAGGTTTTACATTTGCTGCCTGCAAATCACGCGGCTTTGAGGGCACGTTAACTGTTGGTGCAATCAACTATGGTGGAGGCGAACAGATAATTAATCAATATGCTAAATTTAACAGTTATTTGGGCGAAAAAACAAACTCATATATTCAGCTAGAACCTGTTTTTAATGAGAATAGAGCGGTTGAGCGTCTTGAGGCTCGTGCTTGGTCATTGGTATTTGCTCCACCAGGTTTAGCGGCTATTGCGATCGCCCGTCACCAATATGTTCCTTTGTTTCCTTTAATAGGAATCAGTAATTTGCGCTCAATCTTCGTTGTTCGCAAAGACAATCCCATAACCGACTTGAAACAACTGCAAGGAAAAACACTGGCTTTAGGTCAGTTAGGTTCCGCAACAGGATATTATTTCCCTCTTTACAATCTTTATGGCACAACACTAGCTGAGATCCTATTTGCACCCACACCCAAAGCCGCACTGGAATTTGTGGCTCAAGGAAAAGCGATCGCTTGTGCTGTCTCAGAAGCGGAATTGGCTCTCTACGGTTCACAGTTGGCCCCCACCGAATTCCGCATTCTATTTAAAGACCCTCACTATGTACCATTAGGTGTGGTGTTGATTGGGCCGAATGTAGAACGTAACCGTCAAGAGTTCATCCGAAAAGTGATGAGTGATTCGCCTTCAGGTTTAGCTCAAGAAGTGGGGTATGTACCCAATGGACAAGTACCAGATTACAAATACATGATTTCTGTGGTCGATCGGGTGAGTTCTATTACTTCTAAGCTGCAAACTAAACCGGTTCGTTTATTTTGATTGACATTACTGATTTCTCAAAAAAACAATTTAAATCGTGCTAGCTGGTTTTGAATTGTTTCTGTCAGGATTTTATTTAGTTCTGTGGTGTCTTGGAATTGCAAAATTTGCTGTGTGGGTAAGTCGAAGGGAAATTGTCCTTCAAAGTCTGGACGTTGCATTTGGGCTAGGAGAATCTGTTCAGAACGCTTACTTTGGATGGCATAACCAATCTCAATACAGACATTGGGACTAGGAATTAGTTGCGGGGTTTCTTTACCGTCAATACTAGCGATGGGTGTGGTGTCAGCGATAAATAACAAACTCTTCCGAATTTTTCGCATAATCGTGCGGTTAATCCGAAAAGTAGCACCACTGGGGCGAGAGGATTCTACTAATGTTAGCGGAAGGCGCGATCGCAAATTTAAACTGGACAAACTTTTTTGTAGTTCTTCTCTAAGAGCATTCGTCGCTGCGACATACTCAGTTTGATAGGATAAAAAAATCGTTGGTTCTAACTGAGCCAACAGTGCTTGTTTGGTAAAATAAATTTCATGACTAATTAAGTCAATGTTAGCGACGCAATAGCCGCCGCTACCTTCAATATAAAATTCAATATTTTCCCCTTCTAGATAGCGCCCAAACCAAGTTGATTTCTTAACTTCGTCGCTTTCTTCTAAAAAGTCTGCTCGCAATGCCGATCTCAGCAGGCTTTTTTTGCTTAAGCGAATGTCTGGCGGACGTTTTTCTAGTTCTGGAATCGGCTCGTAATCCTGTATATACCACGCTCTGAGCGCAATAATTGACATAAGGCGCTATTTAAACTATTTAACTTAGTATAATCTTACACTAAGAGGAGTCCATATATTAGGGACTTCCAATTAAAAAAATATCCAATTTTGTAGGGTGCGTTAGCGACAGCGTAACGCACCGCCAGATATCTCGGTGCGTTACGGCTTTCGCTTAACACACCCTACTGTATATTTTATTTTTTGGAAGTCCCTTAGACTTATCTGTGAACTACCCCAACTTACCGAGTACGGTTGAAGTTGGGGTAGTTCACGTAGTGTATTCGGCATTAATCCTCACGTAGTCGTAACTCAAATCACAACCCCAAGCTTTACCGACACCATAACCATTGCCAACATTAACGGAAATTAACACCCTATCCTCTTGGAGATAAGCACCTATCGCCGTTTTTTTCAAATAAGCACTCGCTGCTGCACGATCAAAAGTTAAGGGTTGTCCGTTTTCCAACATTAAAAAATCCCCTAACTTAATTTGCAGGTTTTCTTGTTCAAAAGGTATACCTGCACGTCCGGCGGCTGCGGCGATGCGTCCCCAGTTGGGATCGCGTCCAAAGATTGCAGATTTAACTAAGGATGAACCAGCGATGGTTTTGGCTATTTGTCGGGCTGAGAGTTCGTCATGGGCCCCAGTTACTTCTACTTCTATTAGACAGGTTGCACCTTCACCATCACGAGCGATCGCTTTGGCTAAATGCTGACAAACTGCTGTTAACATGGCCTCTAATTTCTCTGCTTCTGCACCCCATTCTGTAATTGCTGGGGTGCGAGATTGACCGTTTGCCAAGGCGATTAAGCTGTCGTTGGTACTGGTATCACCATCCACTGTGATGGAATTAAAGCTTCTATCAGCCGCCCTTGCTAACATTTGTTGCCAAAGGGCTGGCGAAACCATAGCATCACAAGTAACAAATGCTAGCATGGTTGCCATGTTGGGATGAATCATGCCGGAACCTTTGGCAATGCCGCCAATTCGGACTGGGCGATCGCCTACGGTTGTCTCTAGGGCAATGGATTTTGTTACCAAGTCTGTAGTGATAATCGCTCCAGCTGCGGCATCTGAGCCTGTTTCTGATAGTGCTGCTACTACTTTCGGAATTCCGCTTCGCAAAGCATCCATCTTTATTCTTTGACCAATCACACCAGTGGAAGCCAATAAGACAGATTCAGATGAGATGTTAAGTGCTTGGGCTATTGCCAGAGCAGACTCTAAGGTATCAAGATAGCCTTGATTACCTGTAGCGGCATTTGCTTGTCCAGCGTTGCAAAGGATAGCACGAGCGCTATGTTTAGCTTGCAAGCGTTGACGACAATATTCTACACAGGCAGCTTTAACTTGACTAGTGGTGAAGACACCAGCTGCGATCGCTTCCACCTCTGAGAATATCAAAGCTAAATCCGGCAACCCCGAAGGTTTCAACCCTGCGGTAATTCCTGCCGCCTGATACCCCCTTGGTGCTGTGACACCACCTGTTATTTTTTGCCAATCTGCCATTATTCGTCCTTACAACTATCAGTTTGGATCGGTCAATTTGTGCTTTAGCAAAGTGTTGAGTTAGGAGAGACGCGATTAATCGCGTCTGTACAGGAGTTAGGAATTTCCCCCAATCCTTAATCTTCATTGTGAGTTTATTTGCTGATGGCAATAATAATGCACCAGTTGGCGATTAGCATAATTGTTTTTACCTTTCTTATGACGAAAGACAAATATAGCCTTCCGATTTGATTTCTGAAAATATCAGTAGTAACGCATCAAACCCATGATAATAGTGCGTTCCGAACTCCGTTCTAACCCACTCTACAATACCTAATTTTGTTCAAAAATCAAATAGTAATCCCAATATGAAAAAAGAGAGCTAACTAAGTAGGCGCTAAAATTTTTATGTTATTTTTTTATCAGAATACATATTTTTTTACTTAAGGATTAATACTTATTTATTAAGATTTTTTATAAGAATCGATGAAGCTTCTCCGTAAAAACTGTGAAAAAAAATAAAAAAGAGAGCTACTTAGGCAGCTCTCCAGATCATCAGGGTGCATCTACTTACCACACTATATCATTTTAGGTATGCGGGTCGTCACCAGTTTTTATATGAAGATTTGATGAAGAAGCACCGATAAAATACTTACTTGGGAATTGGGCATTGGGCATTGGAAAAGACTTACTGCAACTCCCCTCTGCTCCTTTGCCCTTCACCCAATAAAGTTGACTTGAGAGATGACTTGTAAAATGTCTAAAACTCTTACTGAACAGTAATTACGAATTACAAGGCGTTCAGTTTCTTTTCCACCAATTCATTAGTCAGCTTCGGATCGGCACGTTTAGCTGTCTTTTTCAGAACTTGTCCGACAAAGAAGCCTTTAAGGTTGGTGTTACCGTTGCGATACTTTTCTAGTTCTTTGGGATTAGCAGCTATGACTTCATCGACGATGGGTTCTAGTACACTAGGATCGCTGATTAACTCAAGACCTGCAAAGGCTTTTTCAGGAGAAATCCCACTGAGCAAATCTGGCAACTTTTCTTTAGCTTGAGCATTGCTAATTTTGCCTGTTTCAATGCGAGTGATGATATCAGCTAAATTGGTGGGAGTCAGTCCAATTTCAGTAATACTGAGTTTTTGCTTATTAAGGTAGGCGGCGATATCTTGAGTAATCCAGTTTGCAGCAGCTTTGGGATTTGCTCCAGATGCGATCGCAGTTTCAAAATATTCCGTTACTGGACGATCTTCTGTCAATACTCGCGCGTCATAAGTCGAAAGCCCCAACTCATTTTCATAATGATGGCGTTTTTGGGCTGGTAATTCTGGTAGTTCGCTACGCCATTGCTCTAATTGAGCATCCGTCACCTCAATTGGTGCTAAATCTGGTTCGGGGAAGTAGCGATAATCGCTAGAACCTTCCTTTATCCGCATACTACTTGTGCGTTGAGCGCCTTCTTCCCACAGCCGAGTTTCTTGGATGATGCTCGCGCCTGCTTCGATGGCGGCGATTTGGCGCTCAATTTCGTAGTCAATCGCCCGTTGGATGGCGCTGAAGGAGTTCATGTTTTTTATTTCTACTTTGGTACCAAATTCCTTTCGTCCCACTGGACGTACAGAAATGTTGACATCGCAGCGCAGAGATCCTTCTTGCATATTCCCGTCACTCACGCCGAGATACCGGACAATCCGGCGTATCTCTTCGGCATATTCAGCAGCTTCCAATCCAGAACGCAGATCGGGTTCCGAGACAATTTCGACTAATGGTATACCTGCGCGATTGTAGTCTACTAGAGAATAGGAAGAACCAGAAAGGCGAGTCTCGTTCCGAGAGGCTTCGCCAACGCTACCTGCATGTACCAATTTTCCTGCATCTTCTTCCATGTGCAGACGTGTGATACCAATGCGTTTGCGAGTCGGATTCCCCTCAGCATCTACCAATTCTATTTCTAACCAACCATGTTCTGCGATCGGTAGATCGTATTGAGAAATTTGGTAATTTTTAGGTAAGTCAGGATAAAAATACTGTTTCCGGTCAAATTTGCTATATCTAGCGATTTGACAATTCAGTGCCAAACCAGCTTTGACAGCGTATTCTAATACTTTTTCATTAAGTACAGGTAAGACCCCAGGTAAACCCATACAAACCGGGTCAATGTTAGTATTTGGGTCAGCACCAAATGCAGTAGAGCTATCAGAGAAAATCTTGGTCTTGGTACTCAGCTGACAATGGGTTTCTAGACCAATAATCGCTTCATACTCAGTTTTTACAGTTGTAGCAGTCGTCATAATATCACTATTTCGGCATAATCCTTCTGGTGGTACTATTGTAGCGGCGGATTGAGTTGCCCTGAAGACGGTTATTTGGGTGAGCAATGCTTACCCTCTTGAGCTTGAAAAGGGAGATGCAAACATAAGGTGAAGAAAATTTTAATTTATTGGTTCTCGGCGTGCTAGTAAATCTACCTTAACCCGCAAACTGGGAATCATCTTATATTAATGCCTCAAACTCTTTAAGGGACTGACAAATAAAAAAATATCCCAAATTTTCTTGTGGGATGGGCATCCCACAAATGAATAATTTATTTCTTGAAAAGCCCTAATAATAAATCAAACTATCAAAAAAAATTAGCACTCTCGGCTTGTTAGTGCTAATTTTTGACTGAGGTTTAATGCCTATGATATAGACCAAAACCATACTTTTTCTAGATGCTATAGTTACTTGTCATACATTATATTAAAAAAATAAATCTTTCCTGCAAGGAAGTCAAAACTGGGAGTACTAAAATGAAATACACTTTTGATATTGTAGGAGTCTCTCCGCTTTTGCAATTTTTTAATCACCAGCAGCAAAATGAGCAAAAACCACCATACCAAGGAGTTGAATACTTGGGAGTGCACACCTGTACACTAGATACGTTTCTAGAATCGGTAGAATCAGTACCAGCCAAATGGGGTTGGAATCTAGATCGAGTAGTAGATACCGTGATTCAGTTTTGGTTGAACAACTCAGATAGTATTGGTTATTGGAAAGTACGTTTAAGTGATGCTGGTAAAGATAATTTACTAGTCGCCAGATTGGCAGATATAAGAGCCTTACAAGCTGAATTTGAATCCCTATTAGATAAGGATTTATGAAAAGATAGCTAAGTAGGAGTAGGAATTGCTCCGCATCCACCCATAATGATTACTTTTCTCTATTATTCTCGTTTTCAAGTATTTTGAGAATTCTGAGATATAGATTTTCTACCCTCTGGGTCTGAACTTCACCAAATGATGCGTAGTGAGTTAAGCTAGGAGCGCCATTTACTTCAATAATTGTATAATCTACGATTGGTGAGGTTATATCACTAGCAAGAATGTCCACACCTGCTAATCTCAGTTCCATATCTTTTGTAATACTTACTGCTAATTTTTTAAAATCAGGATGGATAGTTTCTGTAAAGTCTATTGCCTCGCCCCCAGTCGATAAATTTGCATTATCTAAAAGATAAACAATATTATTCTTAGGGATCGCGCTACTAAAATTTAGCTTCCGTCTTCGCAAGTTTTTTTTAATTCTGTAATCTTCAAAATCTATAATTTCTTTCCTACCATTTTTGATAAAACTTTCCTGTTTTTGCTGCATGAGTTCTAAAACATTAGATTGACCATCTCCGGTTATAAATAGAGGAATTCTTTGATATGCCGAAATGACTTCATCATCAAGCACCACAATTCTATAGTCATTGCCACTATAAAATCGTTCAACAATAAATCCAGAGACTTTTTGCAAGATTTTCTTGGCTACTTGATAGTATTCTTGCTTATTATGAACCTTTGTAACAAATAATCCTTGACTGAGATTAATTGGTTTGACGATTACGGGAAAACCTAACTCTTTAGCATAATAGAAGCCTGCATCTATATTCCTAATGTTAGCTATCTCTTCGCATAGTTCTTCACTGAAAAATGTTTTTCCTTCAGTAACTTTGTAGCCGAAGCTATTTAAAAAAAAGCTCGAAACACTTTTGTCTTTAGCTATTGCTACTGAACCAGATGAATTAATACTAAATCTGGTAGTCCGAAAAAAAGTTTTATTCCCGTTTTTAAAAGTAATCAGTCCCATAAAGGTGCATTCTGGGTCTAATAAAACTACTGCTCCTATTTCCTTTGCTACTTTTTGAATGATTGATGTTACAAATGGTATTTCCATTATCACAACTATAATTTCACCGGAGGAATTTTAACTTTGTTTATAGCAATTAGTCAAGATATTTTTAATTAAACAATGACACTATATATTGTTCAAAAAGCTATCCTGTAAACCTGAATAAAAATTCCTTTTTTACTATCTAAATAAATTATTAAATTTTAAGTATTCTCAAATAACTACAAAATAAAAAACGTAAATGCTCGGAATATAGCTTTACCGTAGGTGTGCAGCCCAATCTAGGCATCGTACTCATCGAAAATTAGAAGTGTGCCCACGCCCATTAATCTTATGCCCGTTAATGTTCATCCTCAGATGAGTCTTTAATAGTATTTTTTGATACATTTTTGTTAGTTTCAGCACTGATATTGATTTTACCTGTGTGTATGGATACAAATCATGTAAACCCAATATTTGCCGAACTTTCTGCTTGAGCATTATTGTGTGCTGAAAACAATTGCAAATTAAGGCTTTGAGATTCATAGCTATCTGAAAATAACAACTTAGTTGGTCTAAAATATAGCGCTCAGTGTTGACAACTTATTAATAATCGAATAACAAGGTGGCAGCAGCATAAAAAAAAAGCGTTGGTGCATTCCTACTTAGAAACTAATTAACGCCTTTCATTAAACTTCATACGGATAACATCATTATGCCAGAAAATACGGATAACCAAGCTTCTAAATCAGACAATCAGGCTATTGCTTATAAAGAACGTCTAAATTCTTGGGCGATCGCTCGTCTAGTTCCTAATACGCAAAGGGAAATTGTTGCTCGCTTCCGCAGCCGTTCTGATGCCGATGGCTATATGCGGCATCTCCCCCAGGAAATACCAAATGCTTCCTACATGGTTGTTTTTGATTGTAAACGCGAAGAAGCTGTGATTTAAAGTACAGGTAATGGTCATTGGTCATTGGTCATTGGTCATTAGTCATTCGTCATTCGTCATTCGTCATTAGTCATTGGTCATTCGTCATTAGTCATTAGTATCAATGACTAATGACTTCGATTTTCCTACAGCAATTCAAGAAAACCATAGCGTCGCGATCGCGATCGCGGTAGGGTGTAGTCAGACAAACGATGTTTTCGTCGCCGTGGGATGATTTAATCCCTTTAACCCTTGCTCTTAATCCGATCGCAAAGAATTCAAAATAGACCTTTTGCAAAAGTCCCTAAGCTGTTCCACATTTCAATTGCATAATTAGGATGGGCATCTTGCCATTGTTGTCAAGTGACTAAAGCTCAGTAGTTAAACTCAACACAAGGGTGTTGAGAATAGCCATGAGTAAGCCACGGAAAAAACAAGGAAATCCAGGCTTTCGACATCGGCGCAATGCCTCAAGGTCGTTTGACATCTGGGCTGAGGCTTTAACTTGACACCAATGGCATCCTGCCCACCCCACAAGAAATAGTTGGATATTTTTTTATTTGGAAGTCCTTAATTTTCAGCTATTTTGCTGGGTTAGGGCGATCGCCGCCAGGAGGATGAGGCGGAACACCCAACGCATCTTTTAACTGTTGTTCGCTAACTCCTAGTTTCGCCGCAGCCGCTTTCAAGTCAGGTCGAGGTGGGCGTTGCTGATTGCGATCTCCTGGATTTGGAGGATTCGCAGGGACACCCAACGCATCTTTTAACTGTTGTTCGCTAACTCCTAACTTTGTCGCAGCCGCCTTAAAATCAGGTCGGTGTGGGCGCTGGTTGCGATCGCCACCTGGAGGATTAGCAGGAACACCCAACGCATCTTTTAACTGTTGTTCGCTAACTCCTAACTTGGTTGCAGCCGCCTTAAAATCAGGACGAGGTGGGCGTTGCTGATTGCGATCGCTTGGATTTGGAGGATTGGTAGGGACACCCAACGCATCCTTTAACTGTTGCTCGCTAACTCCTAGTTTCGCCGCCGCCGCCGCAAAATCAGGGCGGGGAGGTCGCCGTTCTCCGTCTGGTGGTTGGTTCGGTGGTTGTTGCGCCTGTGCAATTTGAGGGAATTGATTAGCGGCATTTGCCTGATTGAGTGAAATAAAACCAAATGTGCCAACCAGAACTGGAATCGCTGTTGCAACTAGTATTCTACGAATATTCATTATTGTTCTCCTAAAGATAGATTGTTTACATTTCTGATTTAACTGAACCAAAATTACAGTTTGCCCTGCTTGTAAATTACAGTTTTGTAATTTTGAGGAAGAAAGGGTGCTGCAATTAACGGTTATTGCGTTCTACACGATTTTGATCCGCGCCCTGATTCTGATTTTGAGGATGTTGGGGAGGATGCTTTTTCTGATTTGGACTGGGTTTAGAATGTCTAACCTGTGGTTTTTTATCAGATATTTGTGGTCTTGGAGACTGTTGAGAAATCTGGGCATTCCGATTGGATGGATTAGCGGCATAAGCCTGATTGGGTGTAACAAAACCAAATGTACCAATCAAAAAAGGAATTGCTGCCACGGCTAAGACTCGACGAATATTCATAAAAATCAACCTGCAAAAGGTAGGGTGTTCATATTTATGATTAAGCCACCTCAAAATTACAGTCCACTTGCTTTCTAAATTACAGTTTTGTAATTTAAGCACAAAGGTAATGAATCTAGAATGGAACAATATATGAACTAATAAATGCTTGTGAACGTTTTATTTGTTGAAGATGAAGCGAAAATTGCTAACTTCGTCCGGGCTGGACTGAAGGAGCAGGGATTTGTTGTAGACTACTGCGACAACGGTGATGAAGGATATCTGCGGGCATTAGAAAATGAATATGATGTTCTTGTCCTCGACATTATGGTGCCGGGAAAGGATGGACTATCAATTCTGAAACTGTTGCGGCGGCAAGGTCGGAATGCTCCGGTAATTTTGTTGACGGCTCGGAATGAACTAGACGATCGCTTAGAAGGGCTAAATTTAGGAGCGGATGACTATATCGCTAAACCGTTTTTTGTAGAAGAGTTAGCGGCTAGAATTCATGCCGTTGTTCGCCGGAGTGTGAGCGAGCGCCAAAATCTCCTTAGTGTTGGGCCGATCAAACTCGACCGGATTACCAGAGAAGTCACTTGCGATCGCCAGGCAATAGAACTCACCAGCCGCGAGTTTAATCTTCTGGAGTATCTGATGCGCTCTCCCGGACGGGTTTTCACCCGTACCCAAATTCTGGAGCATGTTTGGGGCTATGACTTTAACCCCAACACCAACGTCGTAGATGTTTGTATCCAGCGAATTCGTAAAAAAATTGACCCCATTGATGAAGCAGTCTGGATTGAAAGCATTCGCGGGGTTGGATATCGGTTTCGCAAACCAGAGTCTGGCTCATGAAGCTCCCTTCGTTTCGCCTCCGAATTGCCCTGTTATCTACGGCTCTAGCTGGAACCACATTAGTAGGGTTTGGCGCAGTCTCCTGGTTTCAGATTTACAATGCTAAAATCAGCCGTCTTGATGCAGAACTGTTAAATCACTTGATGCGGGCAACTCCAAACTTGCCACCACGGGGGGAACCTCCCAAAATTCAGGGCCAAGAAAACCGACCTTTCCGATGGCAATTTTACAAAGATTCATTATCTGATGGCTTCGGAACCAATACAAAAACCCCCATCGCCCTACTGGTGCTTGATGCAAACGGCAACATCCTTTATCAATCTAACTCTCTACCTGCTGACGTTGAGGTGAATCACCTGCTGCTTAAGCGTCTTCAGTTGATACCTTTACCACCACCCCCACAGGGAGAACTACCCTCTAATAGAAATCTGTCCGTTGGGCCGCCACCCTTTCTTCGTCCACGCCCACCTCAATTTGTCACTGAGCATACAGCAAAAGCAGCTTGGCGGATTGGGGCAACGAAGTTTCCTAATGCTCAGGTTGCTATTGCCGTTAATCTGGAAGCTATCGATCGAGAGATGGCTATCATTCGGAATATTTTTCTGGTTTCAATTCCGGGATCGCTACTGCTGGTTGCAGTCGGTGCATGGTTGGTTTCTGGTGGTGCTTTGCGTCCCGTCCATCAATTAACGGGTGCTATTCAACAAGTGACTGTCAAGGGGCTAGATCAACGGATTCCCATTGGGACAACTGATGTTGAATTTGTCGAGTTAATTCAAGTATTTAACCTGATGCTGGAACGCTTGGAACGCAGTTTTACCCAAGCTTCCCGCTTTAGTGGTGATGCGGCTCATGAACTGAAAACCCCACTGACTATTTTGCAAGGCGAATTGGAACGAACGCTGCAACAGGTCGATCCAGGAAGTGAAGTACAACAGCGCTTAAGTAACCTATTGGATGAGGTGCGCCGCCTGAGTGGAATTATGCGAAAACTCTTGCTGCTATCTCTGGCTGATGCCGGAAAAATGAGTTTGTATCTGGTTGAAGTGGATATGTCTGAGTTGCTAATGGAGATGCTAGAAGATGTGGAAATGCTGGCTCCTCAGTTGAATGTGCAAACTGACTTTAGTGATGGACTACGCCTACAGGGCGATCGCGATCTTCTGATTCAAGTTTTGCAAAACCTGTTCAGTAATGCTATAAAATACAATCTCGCCAACGGTTGGATAAAGATCCGCGCTCATCAAACTCAAACAACTCTCCATGTCACCATTGCCAATGCATCCAAAGATATTCCAGTGAGCGATGCCTACAGCGCACGCGATCGCGATCGCATTTTTGAGCGCTTCTATCGCGGCGATCCGGCTCGAACCCGCAAGATAGAAGGCATTGGACTGGGACTCAGCCTAGCCCGTGAAATTGCCAGGGCACATCATGGCGATCTCACCCTTGACTCAACAGCTTTTGGTCAAACAGCTTTCACCCTCACCTTACCGATGAAGTGACAGAATTTGGAATCCTTATAAGGGACTTCCAAATAAAAAAATATCCAATTAACTCCTGTGGGGTGGGCGTCTCGCCCGCCCAGTCTATATGGCGGGCAAGATGCCCACCCCACAATATTGGATAATTTATTTCTTGGAGTTCCCTAAGCTCGGTTTTAGGTTGCAATTCTCACAAATCAAATAGGATTGCTATATATGAAAGAGCAATTTTCAAATGACCATTTACTTTTATAAGGTTTGGCAGCCTTACGGCTGTTTTTCTAACTTTTCTCCCCACGAAATCCACATCCAGGGCACTTACTGGGCAACGGTTGAGCATTATTATCAAGCGCAAAAGTTTGTTGGCAGCAAAGATGCGGCAATTATACCCCTCATCCATACTGCCGCCACGCCAGAAGAAGCTGCCGCCTTAGGAAGATGTAGCACTCGCCAACTCCGTCGAGACTGGGATTTGGTCAAAACTCAAATTATGCGAGAAGCTTTACTCAAAAAGTTTCTCACTCATGCTGATATTAGAGAAGTTCTACTGAAGACTGGTGATGAGCTTTTGGTTGAAAATTCCCCAACCGATTCTTTTTGGGGCTGCGGTGCTAATAAAGCAGGTCAAAACCATCTCGGTAAAACTCTCATGAGTGTTCGTGAAGAAATCCGTAATTTACTATCTTTAAAGGGAATTTACGAATAATTTAATCAAAATAGTTCCATTCAACATCCAATCAGCAATTAGAAGGATAATAGGATATTTCTATTCAAAGTTTTGGAGTAAAAATAACCAATAATTTAATCCGGTTATGTTCAAAATTCAACCTAACTAACCCTAATTAAAAAGGAGATAAATAACCTTATCGTTATTAGTAAAAATTTGGATTGAAAGTATTAGAACAATTGTTATATCAGTCTTTAAATGCTTTTGATTCTAGCTTTTTTGACAAATTAGCCATTGTTTTATCGATAAAAATTCACAGTAGTAAGAATAGATAACGGATATTTAAGGCTTCGTAATTTGCAATAGCGATCGCTATTGCAAATCTTAAGAAACATCCGGCTAATGTATGGTTTTAAGGCGAACTAATGCATTTTTGGAGGAGCTTCCGGGACAAAAATCGTCAAAAATATTTTTAGTTTGAGGCAATGATGAAGACATTATTTAAGTAATAATACTGAAATATTTTAATAGCTGAGAATATAAAATCAATAGAGTGCCAATGATTAAATTTTTCTTTATTGTTTCCTTGAGAGGATGTTTGAAAAGTGACTAATGATGTGCCATGTGGTTTGATATCTCCCTAAATCAACTTTTTAAGGACTACGGATATCAAGCAAAATATCTAATACTTTTCAAATATCCTCCGATCCATTTCCAAAAATATTTGCAACAGATGTATGCTTCTGGCAAAACATTTCTAGCAGGAATTTCTTGAAAATTGAACCAAAATCAAGGCATTGGAAGTTTAAATTTATCGTTAGGGACAAAATATAAGAAAAACTATACTTAAGTTGCGGTGTATATATAAATGACATCTACTGATAAACCAAATGGGTTACAGCAAAGCTTAGACCAAGAAAGCTTGCTGCACCGGATGATCAAACAGATTAGGCGATCGCTCGATCTTCAAGAAATATTAACAACTACCGTTACGGAAGTGCGGTTATTTTTACATGCAGATCGAGTCAAGATGTATCGGTTTGATGCTGATGGTAGTGGTGAAGTCATTGCTGAATCTATTTATAAAGAACGTCTGCCATCGTTATTAGGGTTGCGCTTCCCAGTTCATGATATCCCCGAAGCGGCCAGAGAGATGTTTTTGTTAACGGGGCAACGTTCGATTGTCGATGTCGCAAATGGGAAGATTGGGCTATCGCCTCTACAATCAAAAGAAACTGGCAAACGCCTACAAACTAATATTTACTATCGACAAGTAGACCCATGTCATATTCAATACTTAAAGGCGATGGGTGTGCAATCTTCTTTAGTCATCCCAATTTTAGATTGCGATCCCCAAGAACAATCGGTAAAGCCTAAATTGTGGGGATTGTTGGTATCTCACCACAGTGAACCGCAAAAGATTTTGAAGCGGCAACTAAAAGTATTACAGCAAGTTGCTGACCAGGTGGCGATCGCGATCGCTCAAAGTAATTTACTCACTACAGCCCTTACTCAGCAAAAGCAAGAAGCTACTATTAACCAAGTCACCACACTCTTGCATAAACTACCAACAATCCAGTTACAGGGGGCGCTTGAAGAAGTTATTACCGCATTCAGTGGAGTAGGTGGCAGGCTTTACATTGAAAATAGTCGGAAACTATACACTTGGGGCGATCAACCCACACTACCCTACGAATTAGATAACAGCATTATTGAACAGCATCCTACATGGCAAAACTGGATGGCTGAGTGTAAACCAGGTAATATTTGGGCAACTACCGATCTCTATAAAGAACCACGTTTGCGAGTTTTGGCTTTAGCGTTCCGTTCTACTCGAATTCGCGGACTGATAGTGATTCCTCTACATTATCGGGAACAATTTATTGGTGTATTAACCATTTTTCGCGCTGAATTTGAAACCGAGATATTGTGGGCAGGACGATGTGATGCAAATCGCCGACAACTGTTACCCCAGCTTTCTTTTGAGGTTTGGCGAGAGCAAAAAAAGGGACAAGCGGCTGAGTGGAAGTTGGAAGACATGATATTGGCACAAGCCTTGTACGATCATTTTTCAATGGCAATTCAGCAGCAGCAGATGTATAAAGAAGTACAATCCCTGAATGCTAACCTAGAACTGCGGGTGCAAGAACAAACTGCTGAACTAGAAAAATCATTAATACTCACCAAGGTAATCAAGCAAGTCACAGAGCAGATTCGCCGCACATTGGACTTGCAAACAACCCTGCAAACTATCGTCTGCGAAGTTCGCTCACTGCTAAATTCAGACCGGGTAGTGATTTTCCAAGTGAACAGTAAATCGGTCACTGTGGAAGAGATTCATGGTAATTGGCAGTCAGTTTTGGGAGTGAATGCACCATCAGAATGCTTTCCTGATGAGCATACGTATTTATACTCTCAGGGTAGAATCCGGGCAATTAACAACGTTTCAACAGATTCTTTAACTGATTGTCATCGAGAGTTTTTGCAAAGTCTGCAAATTCAAGCAAACTTAATTGTTCCGATTAATATAGGTATGGAACTATGGGGCTTACTAATTGCCCATCAATGTAATGCTCCCAGAATTTGGCAGGATGCAGAAATTGATTTATTGCAACAGTTAGGAGATCAGGCTGCGATCGCTATTCAACAAGCACAACTCTACGAACAAACCCATACAGCCGAAACCGAAGCCAGAAATCAAGCTGCACAGTTAGGACATACTCTACATCAACTCCAAGAAACACAGACAAGATTGATTCAAACCGAAAAAATGTCCAGCTTAGGACAGCTGGTGGCGGGTATCGCCCACGAAATCAACAACCCTGTTAACTTTATCTACGGTAATCTGTGCCACGCCAGTGACTACATCGAACAACTACTAGAAATTTTACGCCTCTACCAGCTACACTATCCCGATCCTCATAGTGAAATTAGTGCTGCCATCGCTTCAATCGATTTTGAGTTTTTGGTAGAAGACCTGCCAAAAATTATTACCTCAATGCAAGTAGGAAGCGATCGCATCCGTTCAATAGTACTGTCGTTACGCAATTTTTCTCGCTTGGATGAGGCTGAAAACAAGCGCGTTGACTTGCATGAAGGTATTGACAACACCTTACTAATTTTACAATATCAGCTGAAAGCAAATGGTGAATTTCCAGGCATTCAGATAATCAAAGACTATGGCAACATCCCAAGAGTAGAATGTTATGCCGGACAAATGAATCAGGTATTTATGAATATTTTCACCAATGCTATAGATGCTTTGGAAATGGGTAACTCAGGGCCTCCTCTGGGGCTTAGGGGCGATGGGGAATGGGGATTAAGGGCGATGGGGAATGGGAACAAAGAGAATAAGCCATCCTCAATGCCTACTATCCACATTTCCACTAGAGTTTCAGCAGATAACTCTCGGCTATTGATTCGTATTAGTGACAATGGGCCTGGAATGGCTGTAGAGGTAAAAAAGCGGATTTTTGACCCGTTTTATACTACCAAACCTGTGGGTAAGGGTACAGGACTGGGATTGGCGATCGGCTATCAGATTATTGTCGAAAAACATGGTGGAATAATGGAGTGCATTTCAGAACCGGGCAAAGGTACAGAGTTCTGGATTGAAATCCCTGTCAAGCCTCCAGCCAAAATAGATCGCTAAAGGTAGAGGAATCGATTTTCACACTGATTTTCAGAATATTACAAATTTAGGACTTACACCCTTTGCGGTTCGTTCCTCATATAGTTCGGCGCACCTTCATACAGAAATGGTATAAGTCCTAAAATTGTTAGTTTCAAAACTTAAAATTTGAATTAGCAATTGCTCAATTCATCCAAAAGATTGATGATGTTTTTCCAATAGACTATAAAAAAGATTTAGAAACTATCCAGGGTCTGTAATATATTGACTTAGATTAAAAATCGAAGGTTGTACGAAGCACACCTACATACTGCGTATCATTTCTACTGTCGTTTTCCGGGTTGAGAATCACCCAAAAACCAGGAGTCACAGAGATATTATCGTTTAGACGGTAGCGATAGAAGGCTTCGATATGGTAAGCGGTGTCTCGGTCTTGACGGACATCACTGTTAGAGACACGTGGTGGTATACCAAAGAGAATTCCTGGCAAGTTACCCTTACCCCCCACATCAGGAAAGGACATACCAATCGCCCCAAACCAGACATTGGCATTGTCACCACTGTTCACAAATAGAGAATCTGTTCCACCCCTACCATTAGAAATATCACTCAAACCAGAACTCTTGGCATTTGCCCAAATATATCCACCCCACCCGTGGATTTGGAAATTCGGAGAGAAGCGATAGAATCCCTGTGCGCCGACAATCTCGTTGGAAGTAGCAATATTGTTGCCAAAGGGAGCGTTTGACAGGGTGCTACCCGTCCCGGCGGCGAGATCGACTACTCCACCAGGGCTATAGCCATGAGAATAGGCAACACCAATAGCTCCTTCCTTACCGTAATAGGCTAAGTGCGCCAGGGCATTGTAGCCGCCATCAAACAAGCCGTTGCTCCCCGATGGCGTATTGGGAGTGCTTGCTAAATAGCCCAAGGTGAGAACCAAGTCTTTGGTAATATTCAAGTTAGCGGCTGCACCCCCGCCACCTCGCCGGAATAAGGGACTGTATGACCCAAATAGTGAGGGAACCCCATTGCCGTCGTCAGCGATTGTGGGGGGAGTGACAGTAGTTGAAATATCGGTGTAACCAATGCCTGTGGGACCAACAACGAAGTTAAGAGAATCACTGACTGGGAAGTAGTATCGAATGTGGGGAACAAAAAGCGTGCCGTTGCTGTCATAATCGAAGTTCAGGCGTGTCATGCCTGTGCCTGTAGCTGCGGCAATTTGGCTTGCACCATTAGTAGAATTTCCAAAGTTACCAAACTCTAGCCGGACTCGCAATAAATCTTTGCCAGTGAAACTGCTCTCAAAGTTGAGACGACCCCGATTTGAAAAGTAGAGATTGGATTCATCGCGATCGCCACCGACTCTATCACCAAAGGTATCACTAATAGCGGTAATAATTTGAGCATTCAACCTAGTAGTTGTGGAAAACTGCTGCACCTCCAATGTTGCTGTATGTGCCTCTACGGTATCTACTCGTCCGCGCAGAGTTGTCAGTTCTGTGGCAAAGTCTTGCTGCAACTTTTGCATCACTGCCAAATCTTGCTTATTAACTAAATCGCTAGTAGCTGTGGCAATTAACTCATTAATCCGATCCAAACAAGCATTTAAACCTGCGGCAAATTCATAACGGGTTAAGGCACGGTTCCCGCGATAGGTAGAATTGGGATAACCTGCAATACAGCCGTAGCGTTCCACCAGCGATTGCAATGCACCAAACGCCCAATCGGTTGGTTGTACATCAGAAAACTGGGAAACAGAATTTACTTGTCCCTGCAAATTCCTATTAGCATCTGCTGCATTAGAATCATCTTCTGGAGGTGTTGCCCAAACTGCTGGAACTGCCAAAAATAGGATAAAAAAGCTATAGGAAAGGATTTTTAACATTGACTTATTTTCTTGAAATTGGTTAAATTCTGACTTTGTAACTCAAGAGATTACACTCAAACCAAAGCTTGCAGGTTGTGAGTTAATCAGCATTAAAGTTACATATTTTGAGTTTCAGTTTTAGCTTAATTAAAGCAACGCTATAACTTTTTGCTCATTGCTGCTTTTAATAGCCGCTTCTATAATCCGCATGACATTAATTCCGTCTTCGGCAGTAACAGCAATTGGCTGATTATCAACAATAGATTTATATACCGCGTCGTAATAGCCTAAATAACTGCCCTGTGAGCTTTTTACTTTTTCCCGAATTACTTTTGTGTCTTTTTCTGTATGCAGCAAGCCATATTCACTTTCTGGCTCTGTATACCAATCAAGTGTATTAGGCTTGATACCTGCTACTAAATACTCTTCTTGGGCATCGGCTCTGCTTTTGAGAAAAGAACCCTTTGTACCATGTATGATATAGGCAGGTGTAGGCTCACGCACTAGAAAACCTGCTTTTAATTTGACGCGCAGTTTGTCGTAGTAGAGTATTAACTCGAAATAATCATCTACCTGCGATCGCACTCTTGTAATTCGGATATCTGCAAAAATAGCATCAGGTACCCCAAATAAATGCAAAGCTTGGTCTATTAAGTGCGGCCCTAAATTGTTTAATATTCCTGCACCTGGACTTGGAGCTTCTACGTGTTGTTTATGGCTGAGGGTTGGTTTATATTTTTGAAATTGAAATTCTGCTTCAACAATATCACCCAGCAAGCCTTCTTGAATAACTTTGTTTACTGTTTTAAAATCACTATCCCACCTGCGATTTTGATATACAGATAATTTCTTTCCCTGTTTTAATGCCAATTCATGCAGTTGTTCTGCTTCTTTCACTGTAGTAGTAAATGCTTTTTCTACCACTACATGTTTGCCTGCTAATAAAGCCTGTTTAGTATAGTCGTAGTGTGTATAAGTTGGTGTATTTACTACCACCAACATTACTCCATCGTCGGTCAGCAATGCTTCTAAAGAAGGATAGCTTTTTGCTCCCGGATAATCTTCCTGTATCAGTTTTTTGCTTCTTTCCCAGGAGCCTGCTAATTGAAAACCGGGATGTAAATCAATGAACGGCGCATGAAATACCCTACCAGACAAACCATAAGAACAAAGAGCCGTATTGAGAGTTTCCATCTTTTTACTGATTGACTGAAGCGAAAGCTTATATTTTGTTGTTGTCAGATGCTCTACATAAAGTTTGCATAATTAGGGCGGGCAAGATGCCCACCCCACAAGATTTATAGCAATCTTGTCTGATTTGATATCAAATCCGTTTGTATCGGAATTATTTTCTTTCCTCTTCCTCTGCGCCCTCAGCGTCTCTGCGGTTTTTTAATCATGATTCAATTCAGAATTACAACTTACGCCACAGAGGTATTAGGTGGATACAAATTACATATCTTCTAACTCAATTCCTTTGGTTTCCTTAATAAAAAAGAGAATGAAAAAGAATGAGGTAGCCGCCGCAATTGTATAAAGTCCGTATGCAGAACCTAGACCGAAATATTGCAGTATGGGAGGAAATGTTGTGGAAATAAGGAAATTCGCAACCCATTGGATTGCAGCAGCAATTGAAAGTGCAGCCGCTCGAATTTTGTTATTAAACATTTCTCCCAATAACACCCAAACCACTGGCCCCCATGAAAAACCGAAGCAAAATACATAAAGATTGGCTGCAATCAGAGCCATAGTTCCAGCGCTTCCGGCGAGGGTGGGGTTTCCAGCAGCATCTATGGGAGCGTTGCCAAAAATATAAGCCATCGTTCCCAACGTAAAGGTCATACCAATTGACCCTACTATCAGCAAAGGCTTGCGACCAAATTTATCCACGAAGGCGATCGCAATTAATGTTGTAATAATATTGACGGCTCCTGTAATCACCGTGATGCTTAAGGAACTTTGTTCGGAAAATCCGACTGCCCGCCACAAAACGCTGCTGTAGTAGAAGATTACATTAATTCCAACAAATTGCTGTAATACAGATAAGCCGATTCCTACCCAAACAATTGGGAGAAGTCCACCACTTCTACTCAACAAGTCAGAAAATTTAGGCTGGCGTTCACGAAATACTGTCTGCCGAATTTCTTCAATTTTTGGCAGCACGTCACCCCCCAAAATCTTAGTTAGAACGTTAACAGCTTCTGGCTCTCGTCCTTTGGCAACTAAGTAACGGGGGGATTCAGGAATTGTTAAAGCCATCATCCCGTAGAATATAGCTGGTGGAACTGCTGTCCAAAACATCCAGCGCCAAGCTGCAACTCCAAACAAAAACGGCGAGTCTGCTGAACCTGCTGATACAGCGATAAAGTAATCGCTCAATAAGGCAACGAAAATTCCCACTACGATCGCTAATTGTTGCAGAGATCCTAATCTTCCTCGCAAATGGGTAGGAGAACATTCGGCAATGTAAGCTGGCGCGATAACGCTAGCAACACCGATTCCAATGCCACCCAATACCCGCCAAAAGATAAAATCCCAGATAGTGAAGGCAAACCCGGAGCCAATGGCACTGATAGTAAACAGCCCCGAAGCGACCACCATTGCGTTAACTCGACCATAGCGGTCTGCAATTTGTCCGGCAAAGAAGGCTCCTGCGGCAGACCCCAGTAATGCTAGGGACACTGCCAGCCCTGTCACCCAACTACTGGTGTTAAAAGCTTTTGCTAGAGATAAAACCGCACCGTTGATTACAGCAGTATCAAAACCGAACAGAAAGCCGCCAAGGGCAGCAGCGCCAGCAATCAAAATGACATAAAACGTGTTGGATTTACGACGAGTAGTAGTAGATGTCATATATATTGGTTGGGGATTGGGAATGGGGAATTGGGCATTGGGCATTGGGAAAGAGGAGGCAGGAATTCTTTAATTTTTAATTTTTAATTTTTAATTGATTTCTCCCCCTCCCCCCTGCTTCATCGTCTAGAACGTCTGCGGAGTCGGTCAATCATTACTGCCAAAATAATTACTAGTCCTTTGACGACTAGTTGCCAGAAGTAAGATAGGTTCAACAGAGTTAAACCGTTGTTGAGAATAGCAATAATTAATGCACCTAGAAGAGTGCCGCCAATGGTGCCAATACCACCTGTAAAACTTGTTCCACCAAGAATAACAGCTGCGATCGCATCTAATTCATAACCTTGCCCTAATATGCCACTGGCACTATAAAGACGGCTGGCGCTCATGATTCCTCCTAAGCCTGCCAGTAATCCGCTAATACCATAGACAAATAGCAACACGCGATTAACTTTAATCCCTGTTAATCTGGCTGCCCGTTCGTTACCACCTACGGCATATATCTGCACTCCTAAAACAGTTTGTCGTAGCACAAACCAGCTAGCGATTACAGTCAGTAGTGCAATGATTACTAGCCACGGCAGAGGGCCGACATAACTATTACCCACCCAAGCAAAGTTGATGTCTCGGTTAATCAGCGTTGTCCCCTTGGCAATCAAGAAGGCCACACCCCGCAAGGCTGTAAGTGAACCTAATGTGACAATAAAAGGTGGCACATCCAAGAAGGTGATGAGAGCGCCGTTAACTAAGCCTAAAAGTAATCCTGCTAGCAATGCAGCAGGTACAGCCGCCCAACTTAAAGCCGGCAGTAGCGATACTAGGAGTCCAACGACGGCAGAAACAGCTAAGATTGACCCAACCGATAGGTCAATACCTCCGGTGAGAATTACAAAGGTCATTCCTGTCGCCAGCACAATATTAATTGATGCCTGACGCAAGATATTAATGATGTTACCGCCGGTGAGGAAGTTGGGGGAAAGGAATGCAAATAAGATGCAGATAATTACTAAGATTGGCAGAATACCCGCAACTTCCAGAAGAGTGCTGATTGATTTCCGGTTGCGGGCTGCGGGATTGTTGGCTGATTTATTGATAGGCGGTCTGACTGTCTGACTCATAATGCTGATACCTCCGATGCTCCAGTTGCATAATGCATAATCTTTTCTTGGGTGATTTCGTTGCCAAGACTGCCATCCAGTTCGCCTACTAGTTGTCCCTCTCGCATCACCAAGACGCGATCGCTCATGCCGACAATCTCCGATAGTTCGCTGGAAACCATTAAAATAGCAACACCTTGCGCTGCTAATTCGCTCATAATTCGGTAAATTTCGCTTTTGGCACCAATATCTACGCCGCGTGTTGGCTCATCTAACATTAAGACTCTGGGTTTAATGGCTAACCAACGCGCTAATAGTAGCTTCTGTTGATTCCCACCAGAAAGATCCAGCGCTCTAATTTCCAAATTGGCTAGGCGGATATTGAAGTTTTCTACCGCTTCTGTTGACAGCCGATTCACTGAAGGCCAGTTAACAATTCCACCTTTGGCATCCTGCTTGAGTGTGTTGATGGCAATATTCTTCCGGGCGCTCATTTCCAGAAATAAACCTTGGTCTTTGCGGTCTTCTGGGACGTAGCCAATTCCGGCTGCGATCGCATCACTGGGCGAATTAATTTCCAGTTTTTTGCCATTTAAAAATACTTCACCACTGGCTTTCCGGTCAGCACCAAAAATCAGTCGGGATAGTTCTGTACGTCCTGCACCAACCAGCCCCGCTAAACCGAGAATTTCCCCCGCATGAAGTTCAAAACTAGCCGGCTCAATCTTCTGACGAGCATCACTCATATTTCTGACTGACAGCACCACCGGGCCAGGATTCATTTGCCGTTGATGTTCGTAAAAGTCTTGCATGGAGCGACCGACCATCATTTGCACCAATCGCTGTGGAGAAATTTCACTGCGTGTCAAACTACCAATATATTGACCATCGCGCAGTACGCTAATCCTGTCAGCTAAGGCATAAATTTCTTCCATCCGATGGCTGATGTAAATAATCGCAATGCCATCACGCCGCAGTTTGCGAATTACCTCAAATAAATGGTCGCTCTCGCGGTCAGATAATGCTGCTGTTGGCTCATCCATCACCAAAACACGGCTTTTGTCTTTCAGCGCCCTAGCAATTTCGACTTGCTGCTGTTCTGCGATGGATAAAGTACCAACTATCGTCTGGGCTGTAAAATTCGCTCCCAAGCTATCTAAAACTTGCTCTGCTTCCAGTTGCATCGCTTTGCGGTCTAAAAACTGACCTCGCCGCAACTCGCTACCCATAAACATATTTTCGGTAACGGTTAAATTAGGTGCAACGTTCAGTTCTTGATAAATAAGATTAATACCCGCCTTACGTGCTGTCGCTGGATCGGTAATTTTCAGAGGTTCGCCATTGATGCGAATTTCTCCTTCATCGGCAATGTAAGCCCCAGCCAGGATTTTCATCAATGTGCTTTTACCTGCTCCATTTTCACCCATGAGGGCGTGAACTTCTCCCGGATAAATGGTGAGATTAACATTTTGGAGTGCAGATACACCATGAAATCTTTTGGTAATCCCTTGCATTTCTAATACAGGGGTGGTGGTTGGTGCATCAGGAAATGAGGTTTCAATACTTGTTGTCATGAAAATCTCCTGTAAAAAGAATTTAAAAGTCGCAATTGAAATTTATAAATTCATCGCTGATGTGAAATTAAAATTATCACAAAATCAGATTTTTAAAACAGATTGCTATCTTGGAAAATTCTGAATGTCGTCTTCCAACATTCAGAATTTTCTACAAATGCATATATATACATCATGGGGATGTGCAAAAACTATGTCAATGCATCAAAAGACTCAATTAAAATTGACATAATTTTTAATAACTGTCAGGTTACAATTATTATTATTTCCACCCTTTTTCTGTGCTGACATTATCTTTTGTGATCAGCTTGACTGGAATTAAAATGGTAGGATTGCTAGGTTTTTTCCCATTTAAAATGTCGTTTCCAACCTGAACTGCTTTTTCGGCCATTCCTCGCGGATTTTGAGTAGCGGTTGCAGCATATAAACTGTCTTTAGCTGCGATCGCAGTGATTGCTTCTGGCGCACCATCAACCCCGACAATAAAGAAATCTTTACGTTGTGCTTGGTTTGCTGCTAGTTCTGCACCAACTCCGCTCGGATCGTTGATGGCAAAAACTGCATCAATTTTCGGGAAGGTTGTGAGTAAATCAGTCATAACTCTCAGTCCTCCATCCCGACTACCCTCTGCATTCTGGTTTTTGGAGAGGATTTTGATATCGGGATATTTGGACAAAACATTCTCGCAGCCACTAACTCGCTGAATCACCGAGTCTACTGGCGGCCCGTTAACTATTACTACATTGCCTTTACCTTTGAGGCGATCGGCAATATATTTACAACTTACTTCTCCAGCTTGAACATTATTAGTAGTGATGGTGGCATCCACACCTCCTTCAGCACCTGTATCTACAGCAATGACAATTCTACCTGCTTGTTTCGCTTTTTCAATTGCTGGTTTAATGCCACTTTTATCAGCAGCATTGACGATAATAATGTCAGTATTGGAAGCAGTAAAATTTTCAATTTGATTGGCTTGTTGATTCAAATCGTAAGCACTAGAAACCACAGTAACATTGACATCTTTACCACCAATTTTCTTCGCTTCTGCCTCAGTTGCTTGTCCCATGAGGACAAAGAAAGGGTTACTTAAATCGCCAACGGTGAAGGCAACAGATCGTAATTTGGAATTGCCAGTGGCGACTTTAGTCTCAGCACTAGTATTGGTAGCAGGTTTTGTCTCAGTATTAGTAGCAGTGTTGTTATCGGGAGAGGCATTTGTACAGCCGACAATGCCACCACCGATGATACCTAATATGCTAGCTGCGATCGCAATCCTTTTCATAGTTATCTATTCCCTAAAGTTAATTAAATTTTTCTTACTTACCAGCCTTTGTAGCTGCTGAGGTTATCTCTAGTAACCAAGTTGACTGGAATCAGAATGTCCGGTGACTCAGGTTTTTTACCCTGGATGATATCGTTGCCAATCTGAACCGCTTTTTCGGCCATCCCTGCGGGATTTTGCGCCGCAGTTGCAGCAAATACACCATCTTTGTCTTCCATTGCTTTGGTTGCATCTGGCGAACCATCAACCCCAACAATAAAAAATTCTTTGCGTTTTGCTTGTCTAGCGGCTAAGTCTGCACCCACACCGCTTTGATCGTTGGTGGCAAAAACGGCATCTATTTTGGGAAAGGTTGTAAGCAAATCACTCATCACTCTCAATCCTCCATCCCTTGTCCCTTCAGCGTTTTGGTCTTTAGAGATGAGTTTGATATTAGGGTATTTGGCTAATGACTTCTCGCAGCCACTGACTCGCTGATTGATTGAATCCATCGGCGTACCGTTGAGAATGACTACACTACCTTGACCTTTGATGCGATCGGCAATATATTGACAAGCAACCTCTCCAGCTTGGGTATTGTTGGAGCTAATCATTGCATCTACATCTGCATCAACGGCTGAATCTACGGCAATCACAACCTTACCTGCAAGCCTTGCTCGCTCGATTACTGGTTTAACTCCTTTTTTGTCAACAGCACTGAGGATAATTAAATCAGTATTCGCAGCAGTAAAATTTTCAATTTGGTTGCTTTGTTGGTTCAGATCGAAGCCACTGGAAACTGCATTAACCCTGATATTATCCCCAATTCTCTTAGCTTCTATCTCCGCTCCCTTCTGCACTGCATTATAAAAAGGGTTTCCCAAGTCACCCAAGGCGACACCAATTGTTTGCAATTTTCTATTTGGACTATTTTCTTTAGTCTCTAAGCTAGTGTTGGTAGCAGTGTTAGTACCAGTATTAGTAGCAGAATTATCATTTGGAGTGCTATTTGTGCAGCTAACAACAGTGAAACCTAGTATGCCAACTATGAGCAAAATTCTCTTCATATTCGTCTATTTCTAACAACGGATTTAAATTTGAGAAAGGTCAGCAGAATCTAAAAATGCGAGGCTATCACAATATCAACTAGGTCTAATAAATTCAGACCTAACCTAGTGAGACTGCTAGCCTTGTCAATATCAACTTTTCTTAAACGTCTTGGAAACTGATGTGGTTTAAGTTGCTAATACTCACTTCCCTAAACTAAATGTTTTATTTTAAAACAATTTTTTTACGGCTACTTAACGTCAGGGAATCACATTAATGTGTTGTTGTAAAAATGGTTTTTTAATGTGCCTACAATCAAACCACTTTTTCAGTAAAACTCTAGAAAAATGATATTCTTAAAAGTGCGAACTTATACCTGAATCATTTTACGATCTTATCCCCCATTAGTAAAAGAATGAATTTTCTTTATCGAACTTTACAAAGTAAAAAAACATTTTTAATCTCCCTTTAGTCAAAACTCTCGGAATCATAGCATTTGTAAATATTAAGTATTTTTGAGCTTAGGGATAATTCAAAAAA
The DNA here is from genome assembly GCF_002245975.1 of Nostoc sp. 'Peltigera membranacea cyanobiont' 213. Classification (NCBI taxonomy): domain Bacteria; kingdom Bacillati; phylum Cyanobacteriota; class Cyanophyceae; order Nostocales; family Nostocaceae; genus Nostoc; species Nostoc sp. 'Peltigera membranacea cyanobiont' 213. Next base: position 35,623 of record NZ_NOLI01000014.1, read on the forward strand.
CTTAACATTTATATATCCAAGCATCATAATGCAGCCTGGAGATGAGAGGATGACTAATTTTAGATTTTGGGTAATGAAGTTGAAGGATTCAAAATCCCAAGTTTAAACCTAGTTTTAGAGCCACTATCGAAAACCATCAAATCCCTTGCTCAGAAGAAATACCTTTAGGCATAAGGTTAATCTCAAATCTAAGGTTGATTGACTGCTGTTAACATCTTATAGATAAATAGGGTGTTTTTCTCGCACAGCAATAGCCAGTTATCGAGTGTTATCAGTTTAAAACTTTAACGTCGCTGGTAAATATTTAGCCACTAAATCTTCATAGTATGGTCTTAATTTTTGCCAATCAGGAGGAATAGGGTTTTTTGAATACAAATCATAAGGATTGAATAAATTCACCCATTTAAACATTTCTGTGTCGTGTTTATCCATCAAATGGTTATATGCGTTTTCCCGGTGTTGAGGATAAAATGAGTGGTAGCGAAGCATGTACAATGCAGGTTCAGGTAAATAGTTTTTCATCATCTGATAGAAATACTCATCATGACCCCATGACATGCATACATTACTCAATCCACAATTCGGTTCGTAAATACCATAAGTAGTGTTGTAATTGGGATTATTGTAATCGGGGTTTTCTTTGAAAAATTCCGAGAAAACAATTTTATCAGAGAATGCACAACCCACAGGATAAGTATCACCAACAGTAGCCCATTGAGGCTCACCAAATAGGCAAAGCACCTTCCCCATATCGTGAAAGAAGCCAGTAAGTACCATCCAGTCAGGATGACCATCGGCGCGAATGGCTTCTGATGTTTGCAATAAGTGCTGTAACTGATCCATGTCTGTATCAGGATCTGAATCATCTACTAATTGATTCAAAAATTCAACCGCATCCCAAACGGACATTTCTTTTTTATCAAACTTGAGAAAATTCTTTTGTTTCTCAAGGACAAAATTATATGTTTGATTAATATGATTTAAGCGATAAAATTCTTTCACTGTGTCTCTGGTCAGTGTTTCGTAATTTCTGTACGCTTCAGTGGTTTTACCTTCTTTAACTATGCTGTCTGGATCGGGATAGCGATTGAGTAAATCTTTTTCCCACTCTTCTAGCGAATGCAAGGGATTGTATTGAGTTTGTTCGATGGAATTCCTTACAGTTTGAGACATAGGTTTTTACCCGTCGATATTAATTTTTTAAATCGGACTTTGGGACTTTATGCACAGGTGTGCAAAAGTTGCTATGGATTTATTTTTGCACACGTGTGCAAAAGAGTGTGTTAAGTTTCTTTTCTATTTGCATAACTATGGACAACAGACTTCGTTAAGTATTTTTTACAATCTACTTGGTTCAAATATTGACAAAGTACACGAAATGTATAGTGCAGACTCATACCATTTCTGTATGAAGGTGCGCCTAAATATATGAGGAACGAACCGCAAAGGACGCAAAGGGCACAAAGAAAATACTGTCATGCTTCTAAAGTGCAGCATTTACGATCGCACCTGCCGAAGATGGGGTCTATCCGACAATATCTGAATTCAACAGCAAGAGCTATTTTCAGTCATTGTATTCAAACAAGAATACAAAAGTAGAAAAATTAAGGTAATTCTCATCTGAAATTAATTTAATTCATAGTAAATTACCTTAATTTATTATTAGACAAGAATTTCCCGAGTTGAGAGATCGATTAAATAAAAATCTTTCAAAATCTTTTTGGAATAGCTGTACTTTTCACTGTAGGTATGCAACAGAGGTAAGTTTAAGTCAGCTATGACTAAAGATGTAGCAGTTAATAGTAACTTTATATTTAGCATTCTGATTTTAATGATGTAGCCTGATTCAATACCTAAAATGTAACTATCACAGTGAAGCAAACCAGAAAACTTTGGATAATAAATATAGACCCATTTTCATTACAGTCACGCCTCACAATTGGTATCGCTGCATTTTCGGCTTTGGTATTAGGTAGCTTTGCTACATGGACTAGTTGGAAAATGCAGCAAATCTTAGTTGATAGTCATAAGTATGGTATAGAAGAAATTGCCAAGCGTTTACCGCAAGATGTGCAAATTTATAGTGAAATGATGCAGCCTGAGACTGCATTACAAAAGGCCATCAATAATTTGGCAAATACAAACACATTATTATGGCTAAAAAGTCCCGATAATAAAATTTTAGTTAAATCGGCTACTTTAAATTTATTGTCTGATACTACGGTAGCTGAGTTAATGTCCCTGACTAAGATGCCGATTAAACCACAAGTTTATCAAATAAACCAAAGCTATTTTGTTTTATGTGGTAGTTCTGTACAAGTGCAGGGTAAGTTACTGGGTGAGTTATTTGTAGTCAAGGATATTACCCACGAACAGAGAATGTTTGTGGTAATGGTGCAGAGTTTAGTTATTATTAGTTTTTTAGCAATTATTATTTTAACTGCTGCGATCGCATTTTATATTAAACGTTCTCTGCAACCTCTACGCCAGCTAAATCAAATGGCTTCTGTGATTTCGGCTGATGATTTAGGACAAGCACAGCTATATCTTGATAATGCACCGAGCGAAGTTAAAGAATTAGCTCAAACTTTAACCATGCTCTTATCTCGCTTATCCCAATCTTGGCAGCAAGAACGAGAATTTGTGAGTAATGTTTCTCATGAATTACGCACACCTTTAACTATTGTACATGGTTACTTGCAAAGCGTCTTGCGAAGGCAAAATAACTTAACCCAAACCCAACAAGAAGCTTTAGAAACTGCTGCATCGGAAGCAGAACGCACCATCCGTCTGCTACAAGACTTACTTGATTTAGCACGAGCCGATAATGGTTACTTATATTTTCAAATGAAATGTTATGTGCTAAATGACTTGGTTGAAGAAGTGGTGATGATGGCAGAAAAGTATAGCGATCGCATAATCAAAATCGATTCCGAAGTTGACCGAATTGAGGTGAAAGCAGACTATAGCCGTCTCAAACAAGTCTTATTAAATTTGATGGATAATGCTATTCAATATTCTGAAGCTGATACACCTATAGTTTTCAAATTGAATCAACTTCAAGATAAGGCAATTATTGAGGTTTGTGACAAAGGTCATGGTATTCCTTTGCAACAGCAAGCACGGATATTTGAGAGATTTTACCGCGTAGATGAATCCCGCTCTCACACTACTGGGGGTTGTGGTTTGGGTTTATCTATTGTCAAGACACTTGTAGAAGGTATGGGAGGTAGTGTCAGCGTGCAATCAAAGTTAGGCGAAGGGAGTACGTTTACAATCAGTCTACCTACATATAGCAGTTCTATCTGATTAGGGAAGTGTGGGTAGTTCAGAATTGCACCATAAACCAATACACAAACTTATGACAGTACATATCCTTTTGGTAGAAGATGAAGTCAAACTGGCACGATTTGTCGAATTAGAACTAAGTAGCGAAGGATACCAAGTAAGTGTAGCCCATGATGGTATTGCCGGTTTAACCTTGGCACGAGACTCATCGCCAGATTTAGCGATTTTGGATTGGATGCTACCAGGACTAACGGGTTTAGAAATTTGTCGCCGTTTGCGAGCAACGGGTAGTACAGTACCAGTGATTTTGTTGACAGCAAAAGATGAAGTGAGCGATCGCGTCGCCGGGTTAGACGCAGGAGCCGATGATTATGTAGTTAAGCCCTTTAGTATTGAGGAATTACTAGCTAGAATTCGCGCTCATCTGCGCCGCACCCAAGAAACAGACGAGGATGTGTTGCAATTTGAAGATTTAAGCTTAAATCGCCGCACTCGTGAAGTTTTTCGCGAAAAACGAAGCATTGAGTTAACAGCAAAAGAGTTTCATTTATTAGAATATCTTCTCTCACATCCCCGTCAGGTGTTTACAAGAGATCAAATATTAGAGAAAGTGTGGGGTTACGATTTCATGGGTGATTCTAATATCATTGAAGTATATATTCGTTATCTACGACTCAAATTGGAAGAGAATAATGAAAAGCGTTTGATTCATACAGTCCGTGGTGTAGGTTATGCACTGCGGGAGCAATCGTAATGACTTGGTGATTTCGACACAAAGCAACATATTAAAGACAAAAGAGAATCATGAATAAAAAATGGGCTGTTAAACGACTAACAGTAAATCTCACAACCGAAGAAATGAAGAAACTTGAAAACTACTGTGCTTTGACAGGAAGGCCAGCAACAGATGTAATTCGAGAATTGCTCCGATCTCTTGAGGTTGAAAATTCTGAAAAGTCTGAAATTGGAACAGCAGACTCAAGAATAACAGTTGGCAGTGGATCGATCTCACAGTAACTATTCACCAGAATATCCCGCCAAATCTCATAAGGCAGTTTTTTCTTGCATGAAGTACAAAGCTACGGGTTTTGAGGCAGTTCTGGCTGGAGGCAAGAGATAGAAGCATCTTTATGCTTTATATCTGATTTTGAGTTGTGCATTTTGTACCTCACTTACTTGCAACCTGCGATAAATCTGCTATGTTGACTTACCGATAGGACTAAAGGCAATACTTCTTGGTTAAAGGGAAAAGGGTAAGGGATGAATTTCAACCCTTCTCGTTGTTCCCTTTAACTTTTTCTAGATCGCTCTCTTGAAGCGCGGGCAAGAACTGAGTTATCAATTCAAGGGTTACGTTAAGCTAGGGCACAACATCCCCTACCCTACTTCCAACTTATATTTCTTCATATATATCAAATTCTTCTCGCCCACTACTTACTCGCCAAAAATACTAATTAGACAGTCAGGGAACAGCCCTATAAAAGTAAAGCCTTTTTTCTTTGCCATGTCTTAACAAGCATCTATTTTGGGCATCATAATCCCAAGCCTAATACATCAGCTAGCAGCCAGAAACTCTTTGGCAGCAATTTTTTACAACTATAGTATCGATCAATGGCAGATAGTTTTATAGTTTATCTCTTTATTTCTCAACATAGGTCGTACACTGGGTTGATTTGGAGATGCCTACAGGTTCAATTGGGAGTAATCTGTAGCGTAGGGATTTGGACATTCTCAGAAGTTAAGTTACAAGCTGCCCAAGCACATCAGATATGGAAATCACCTTCAGAATTGACTGAGGGAGTCACCAAAATAAATCCTGAGTCAACACCTATTTTGATGGCGGCACCCGAAAACTTCAATCCTGATTTGCAATTACCGCCAGCTTTACCCGAACCACCCCAGAATTCTAGCCCACCAAAAACTTCCACCGAACCAAGAACGCCGGATGCAGTTTTGGAAAGCATTGATACAGACTATAGCTATGAGACAGATAACTTTGGCCAAACCAACTTCTTTTTTGAACCAACGGCTCAGTTTCGATTGAGTAATGGCAATAAAATATTTTTCAAGACAGGTTTTAACTTCTTTGAGCAACGTGGTGTTGAATCAATTACAAATTTCCCCTTGCAAGTTGGATGGCAAGGAAAAATTGGGCAAGTGACTCTGCAAACAGCAGCCGGAGTCGATGTCTTCAATCGTTTACCTACAGCTATTAATCTGAATGCTAAGGTGGAGGCTCCCATTTCGCCGCCGCAAGTTTCGTCATCTGGCCAATTGCTCTCGGTAGTAGTACTATCAGGTAATTTAGAACAAGGGCCTTATAAATCCAATGCCCGAACTTTAGAAAATCAAATTACTGCTTGGCGATTTGGGCCTGATTTATACTGGCAGATTGACCGTAAAACCAGTTTCTTTTCATCATTGCGTTTGGGTAGTTACAACGATGGTAATTCTGAGGTGCAGTCATTTAGTCGGCTAGAGCGCAAGTTTGGACAGTTTTCTCTAGCTGCTAACTTATTCAGTTGGAGTTTCGATCGCGATTTAGAACGCACAAGTGGCTATTTCTCCCCACCTGATTTTCTAGTTTACAACGCTGAGGTGGCTTGGGAAGGAGATATTGCTAATTTCTTACGCTGTCGCCTCGCTGCCAACTTAGGACAGCAGCGACTTAAAGGAGAGTTTGACAATGCCCATACCTATCAAACGCGCTGTACGGTAAAGGTTTCACCAAGTATAGAGGCAGACCTTGGCTATAGCTTTAGTAATGTCCGAAATCAAGAAACCGGGGGAAGTGCATACGGTGGTAATTCCTTGACAGGACAATTGCGGGTCAGATTTTAGGAGGCAGGAGGTAAACCCGATAAATAATCTAAAATCCAGAATCTAAAATCCAAAATGGGATAAGGCTGAAGAATGAAAGCACCATTACCTGATAATGAAAAACAGCGAATCGAATCTCTTTTGGAGTATAAGATTCTCGATACTCGCTCGGAAGCTGCCTTTGACGATCTCACGCGTCTCGCCTCATATATATGTGGAACTCCTATTGCCCTAATCAGTTTAGTTGATAGCGATCGCCAGTGGTTCAAATCCAAGGTTGGTTTGGATGCCCTAGAAACCCCGCGAGATTTGGCATTCTGCGCCCATGCGATTCTGCAACCGGAGGTTTTTGTTGTACCTGATGCCACACTTGACGAAAGATTTGCGACAAACCCCCTAGTCACCTCCGATCCAAATGTTCAGTTTTATGCTGGTGTACCGCTAACTAACCCAGAAGGATATGCACTAGGAACGCTTTGTGTAATTGACCATGTGCCAAGAAACTTGTCGCCAGAACAAGTTGAAGCATTACGAATTCTAGGTCGTCAAGTAATCAAGCAATTAGAAATGCGGCGCAATTTAGCAAGTTTAGTATTGGCGAATCATACACACAAACAGGCACAGAAGGGACGGAAACAATTTTTTAAAAGAGTAGCTGGAGGGTTTGGGTTAGCATCAGCAATTTTAGTTTTGATTGGCGTGATTTCTTATCAAAACACACGTATATTGATTGATACTAGTAATCAGGTACAAAAAACCCAAGGGAAAATCAATAAACTGGAAGAATTACTGTCCGAGATGAAGGATGCGGAGACTGGACAACGCGGTTATATCCTGACTGGACAAGAAATTTATCTGGAACCTTATCAAGCAGTAGTTGCAAACATCGATCCAAAAATTGCCGAACTGAAGGATTTAATTGCAGATCAACCTAGCCAAGAAAAGCAGTTTGCAACCCTTGAATCTTTGATAGCTGCAAAGCTTGCCATCCTCAAGCAGACTATATACCTGCGTCAAAATCAGGGATTCGAGGCAGCATTGCAGGTAATCCAGACAAATCAGGGAAAATATCTCATGGATGATATTCGCAAAGTCATTAATGAGATAGAGAATGAGGATAAAAGGTTGCTTCAACAGCAATCACAAGCTGCAAAAGCTAGTGCAAACAACACAGTATTGACACTTGCGATCGCTATTTGCCTAAGTTTTCTGATTCTGGCCATAGTCTACTACTTCATTTATCGGGAGGTAAAAGAACGTAAATTAGCAGAGGAAACACTCAACCAAGAACGCAACTTTATTTCAGCAGTCCTTGATACAGCCAGTGCTTTGGTAATAGTCCTGGATACACAAGGGCAAATCGTTCGCTTCAATCAAGCTTGCGAACAAACAACTGGTTACTCATTTGATGAGGTGAGAGGAAGGCATTTCTGGAACCTGTTTCTAATTCCTGAAGAAGTAGAACCAGTTAAAGCAGTTTTTGAGCAGTTGCGAACTGGTGAAGGACTTAAAGAATATGAGAACTATTGGGTAGCAAAGGATGGCAGTCGGCGGCTGATCTCATGGGCTAATGCTATTTTACAAGACGAAAATGGTAGCATTGAATACATCGTCAGCACAGGTGTTGACATCAGCGATGTCTACGACGAGCTTCGTCTACGCAAACGAGTAGAACAGCATCTCAAAGCCCAGTATTCTACAACACGTGTCCTAGCAGAGTCCACTACAATCAACGAAGCCATGCCCCAAATCTTGCAAGGAATCAGCGAGAGTTTGGGATGGGATTTCAGTGAAATTTGGATGGTAAATCAGCGAGTAAATCTACTATATTTACTAAATTCTTGGTATAAACTATCTTCCAAGATGCAAGAATTTGAAATCCTTAGTCAGCAGACCACCTTTGCACCAGGAATTGGCCTACCCGGTCGTGTCTGGGCAAGTGCTGAACCTGTTTGGATCGTTGATGTAGTTAAAGATAACGATTTCATCCGCTCTCAAATCGCTGCCCAAGCAGAACTGCACGGGGCTTTTGGGTTTCCGATCCATAGTGGTAAAAACATTCTTGGTGTCATTACCTGTTTTAGCCATGAAATTCAGCAACCCGACTCAGATTTGGCTAAAGTGATGAATTCTATTGGCGAACAAGTAGGGCAGTTTATTGAGCGCAAGCAAGCAGAAGAAGAACTCCAACGCCAAAATTTGCGATCGCAACTATTTACTGAAATCACCCTGAAGATTCGTCAGTCTTTGCAAATCAAAGAAATTCTCCAAATCAGTGTTACGGAAGTCCAAAAAATTCTCCATAGCGATCGAGTTTTGATTTATCAACCCTTGGCAGATGGATCTGAAAGCACTGTGGTTGAGGCAGTACTTTCTGGCTGGCTAGCAATTAAAGAGAAAAAGCTCACCGATGCTTACTTTCAAGCGGAATATGCACAGCAGTACTATCTACAGCAGTATCGTCAAAAACGCAATCTGGGGCTTGCTGACTTAGATATAGTAGAAGTCCAAAAAAGGCATGTAGAATTACTGGAACAATTTGCGGTTAAATCCAATTTGGTTATACCCATTCTTGTCAAAGAAGAACTCTGCGGTTTGTTGATTGTCCATCAGTGCGGCAATTCTCGCCAATGGTCTAGCTTTGAAACTCATCTTTTACGCCAAATAGCCGATCAAGTCGGTATTGCCTTAGCCCAAGCCCAAATGTTATATGCAGAAACTCAACAGCGAAAAGAACTCGAAGTTGCCCGCCAACAAGCTGAATTAGCTTCTAAAACTAAAAGTGCCTTTTTGGCAAACATGAGTCATGAAATTCGGACTCCGATGAATGCTGTGTTGGGAATGACAGGCTTAATGTTAGAAACTCCCCTAAACGCGGAGCAACAGGATTTTATCGAAACAATTCGCATTAGTGGAGATGCTCTTTTAAGCCTAATCAACGAAATTTTGGATCTGTCCAAGCTTGAAGCTGGGGAAATGGCACTCGAAACTCTAGATTTTGACTTATCTATCTGTGTAGAAGAGGTGTTGGAATTATTGGCTCCCCCAGCCCATAATAAGGGATTAGAAATTGCAGCATTAATCTATCCCAACGTTCCCACCCATCTCCAAGGCGATGCTGGCCGTCTGCGGCAAATTCTCATGAACCTGATTAGCAATGGGATCAAGTTTACCAGCAATGGAGAGGTAGTAGTCCGAGCAGAATTGCGATCGCAAACTTCTACTACAGCCACCATTTATTTTTCCATTACAGATACCGGTCTTGGCATTACCCCTGAAGACCAATCCAAACTCTTTACCCCATTTACCCAAGTAGATGCTTCCATCACCCGTAAATATGGCGGCACAGGTTTGGGATTAGCCATCTGCAAGCAACTAGTAAGCTTGATGGGAGGAGAAATTGGCGTAGAAAGTCGGTTGGGGAAAGGATCTAAATTTTGGTTTGAAGTAACTCTCCCCCAACAACTTCACCCGATTCCCGCAGAAAGCGATCGCTTTGCCAGCGTCAAGGGCGATCGCGATCTTCTGACTAATCGGCGCTTGTTAGTGGTGGATGACAATGCCACTAATCGCAAAATCATCTACCATCAAGCTACCCGTTGGGGGATGTTGGTAGATCAAGCTGCTTCGGCTAGTATTGGACTCAAAGCTATTCAGCAGGCTGCCAAACAAAAAAATCTTTATGACATTGCTGTGATTGATATGCAGATGCCAGAAATAGATGGACTGACCTTGGGAGAACAAATTAAGGCAAATTCAGCGATCGCTGGGCTACCGATGATTATGCTTACTTCTACTAATCAACGCGATGAAATCCAACGGGCGCTAAAAATAGGATTTGCTGCTTATTTGGTCAAACCTGTTAAACCGTCCCGACTCCTCGATACCATCATGACTATTTTAGGAACGCAGTTGGAACAAGAGGAATCAGAATTGAGGGGTCAGAAGTTAATACTGAAAAATTACGAAAACAACAGCAACAATCATTCTCATAGCTGCCGCCTTCCGACTTATGACTCTCATAAATTAAGAATTCTTTTAGCTGAAGATAATCTGGTGAATCAGAAAGTTGCCTTGAAGCAACTCCAAAGCCTGGGTTATAGCGCTGATGTTGCCGGTAATGGAAAAGAAGTTTTACAGTTATTAGAAAAAATCCCCTACGATTTAATTCTGATGGATTGCCAAATGCCAGTTCTCGATGGTTTAGAAACCACAAAAGAAATTCATCGTTGGCAAGAAAGCAGCTTTGTTAGTGGTCGTCGTCCTGTAGTAATTGCGATGACAGCTAATGCGATGAAAGAAGACCAACAAATGTGTCTAGATGCAGGTATGGACGACTATTTGAGTAAGCCAGTAATCAAAGAAAAATTGGCCTCGGCGTTACGGCGTTGGGGAAGTCTGATATTCATGGTAAAAGAAACAGATAACTTGGAGCAGACAGTTTCTTCTACAGATACAAGTTCAGTTGACCTCCCAATTGATTGGGAACGGTTGCATCAACTCTCAGAAAACAATCCCGAATTTGAATTGGAACTACTACAAATATTCGTTGAAGATATTCAACCTCGGCTAGAGGTAATTAAAATAGCGATCGCAACTCATAATTTTGAGCAAATAGCGCAAGAAGCCCATCAAATCAAAGGTGCTAGTGCTAATGTTGGAGCGACAACTATGCATCTGGCAGCAGAAAAACTAGAAAAATTATCTTACAATCGAGAGCGTCGAGGTAGTACTAACTTAATCTCGGAATTAGAAGAGTTTGTGAAACGCATTCAAGAATTTTTGAGCGGCGAAGATAATAACCCAAAAGTTTGATAGGTTAATAATATTTATTAACTTATCAAAAGTAATATTTGTCTATGATTAAGCATGAAAAATACTTATTCTAAATTTCTCATTATCCATTTCCTATTTTTAAGATAGAACTTGTGAATAATTGGGAATAATAACTTTGATGTACCAAATGTAGGTTCGGTGAGTTAGCTGCATCTTATGCTGAGAACCTTTAGCCTAAATGCCAGTTCAATTCATACTTCCTATCCCCAATAAATTCCCGAAAAGTGAGGTTTTTCTGATGAGTCAGATGAGTAAAGACGATGTACGAGAACGGCTTGGCAATATCGATCAGATCCGCGATATTATTTTGGGAACACAGCTAAGAGAGTACGAAAATCGATTTAGCAAGCTGGAGTCAGACATATCTCTGTTGCAACAACAAATGCGATCGCATGTGGAACAACTCAAGTCTAACTTTTCGGCTGAACTAAAAGCAGGGTTTGAGGCGCTGGATAAAAAGCTGAAGTCACTCAACCTGACAACTCAAGAAGAAACTCTTGACTTACGGCAACAGGTTGATAGACTCAATAAAAAGTTCTCTAGCAGTGTTCAGTCCCTTGATGAAACATTAGATAACCAAACTAACTCAATTCGAGATGAAATCTTTCAAACTAAAGTCCATTTACAAGATGATGTCACAGCATTACGGGATCTGATTTTAGAAGAAATAGATCGACGCTTCTCGCAGTTAACAGACACTAAAGTTTCTAAAGACGATATGGCTGAAACTTTGTTTGCCTTGGGAATGCGCCTAAAAGAAACTGAATTTATTCCTAAATTACGAGAAGCAGCCGATGAACACAACGACAACTATACTGCTGTACCGCTTCTAGAAACTACAAAGTTGTCAAAAGTGTCAACTCACTCTAACAGTACAGCAGAATTACATTCGTAATCAACTCAAGAGGCAAAGGAAGATGAAAGAGACAATTCTTCACTCCTAACTCTCAACTCAGCACTTTTAAAGACAAAACTTACTGATATGACTCAGGTGGAAAATTTAATTTCTCAATCTGTTGAGTTAAAGCCAGAAGAAGCTATACAAATTGACAATTTAGTGCATCTACTTGTCGAACTCAAAATTATCGAACCACCTGAGCAATCTTTTTCTTCATTTTCATCTGAAACCGATCGTGGTGATGAGCATTTGACTACAACAAAATTTGAAACATTGCAACTCACTCCAGTGACAATAGAAATCTGTGAGGCTTATTTAGAATCGACTTTTAATTCTCGTCAAAATGCACCTAATTCAGCAAAATTTGTCGAAGACGAATTAGAGAAATCTATTGAGCTATTTGCAACTTTTGAGGAAAATACAGATAATTCACATGATGCATTGCAAAAGTTAAAAGATATATTAGTCGGAGATGAATTATCACAAATAAATAATATTGTAGCTAAGTTTGAACAAAATTTAATAAAAATAGAGAATCAAATTTACGAACCTAAAGAGCTAATAAATTTACTCCTTCCATGTATTTCTGAGCTTTTAAGGTTGAAGATTGCAGAGTCTAGAGAGGAAATTGTACAGATAATTGCCCCGATTATCGATCAAACTATTCGCAGTCGCACTGAGCAGGATAAAATTAGCATGAGTGAAGCGATCGCACCTTCTATTCCCCTAGCTATTACTCAGCAGATTATTGTGGCTCCAGAGGAAGTTTCAGATGCGATCGCTCCTGCAATGGGACGAGCTATAAAAAAGCAAATTGAAATTGAACAGAATATTGTTGTGGATGCACTCTACCCAATTATTGGTAGTACCATAGCCAAATATATGGCAGAGACAATCCGTGCAATTAACCGACAAGTTGAAGAAACCCTTAGTGTTGAAGGGATAAAGCGTAAAATTCGTGCCAAGTTACAGGGAGTTTCCGAAGCAGAATTAATTTTTAAAGAAGCTCTCCCATTTACAATTAAAGCAATTTTCTTGATTCATAAAGCATCTGGTTTAGTTATCTCAGATATTCAACGCTCTGATGCACAGCAGCTAGAGGCTGATATGGTAGCAGGAATGCTGACGGCGATTCGCAGCTTTGCCAATGATTGCATCAATCAATCTGGAACCATAACAGAATTAGACGCAATTGAATACGGTACATCCAAAATAATTTTAGAAGTTGCCGGATATTGTTATTTAGCGCTCGTTGTCCAAGGAGACACTAGCAAAAGCTTTATTCTAAAAATGCGGCAAACTTTTAGTCAAATAGTTAAAAAGTATGGCGATCTAATTGAACAATTTGACGGCGATCCAGATACAATCCCTATTGAAGTTCATACAGTTTTAGAAGAACTTAAAGGTACAGATATTCCACCGGAAAAGAAAAATAATCAATTATCACCGTTAGTAATATTAGGTTTAACAGTTATCAGCAGCATTCTCATTCCTTGGGGCATTTGGCAACACCATAGTGGAGTCATCCGTTCTATTGAAAGTAAAACTTCGCTAGCTCTAACTTCTGTTCCAGAACTAGCCGTATATCGGCTCAACGTGCAGGTAGAACACAATAAATTAAAATTAACAGGACTATTACCTAATCAACTTCTTCGCCAGAAAGCCGAGCAAATTGTTAAAGCAACTTCCCCCCATTGGTTGATTGACAATAAAATTTTATTAGTAGAAGTACCAGCAGATCCTGTGTTAGCTGCTGCTGAAGTTAAACGAGTTACCACAGTTTTAAACCAAACGAATGGTACAGCTATTTCCGCTCAATATAGCGCTGGTAAAGTAGTTGTGGAAGGTACTGTCAATCGGATTACAGATGCTCAGATTATTGCTCATGCATTTGAGCAAATTCCAGGCGTAAAATTTGTATCTAGCGCGGTGCAAGTAGAACCTCTGCGAATTGAAGTTAGATTTTATTTTCAACCCGACTCAGCAAATTTAATTAAAACGAATTTAGGGTACAAGGTTCAACAGGTCAAATCTTTCCTCAATCAGCACCCAAATCAACATTTAAAAATTATTGGTTATAGTTATGACCATACTGGTACAAACACATCTCAAAATTTGGCACTTACGCGAGCAAAAGCTGTACAACAAGCACTGATTAAATTAGGTATTGAGCCATCTCGTCTACAGGTTATTGGTAGGACAAGTTTACCACCAGGAATTGATCCAACTCATCCCTTATGGTTAAGCCGTTGTGTAGTTCTAGAAGCGATAAACAAGCAAATTTAAGTTAAAATATCTCTGATTTATATTATCCTACCTACGTTTATTCAATTATGTCTACAATTTCTAAAAAAGTCTGTTTATTTGGTGATTTTGGGGTTGGTAAAACTAGTCTAATTCGCAAATTTGTAGAATGTCAATTTAGCGATGAATATCTTTCAACTGTAGGGGTAAAAATTTCTCGTAAATTAGTTAATGTTTCTACAAAAGACCTGGATGATGGGCAAAATTTACAGTTGCTAATTTGGGATATTGAAGGCAGTAATAAGTTTAAGGCAGTTGCTCAAAACTATTTTCAAGGTTCTAAAGGTGCTGTGATAGTTGGTGATGTCACACAACCAGAAACACTCAATCATATAGGGGAGCATATTCAAACTTTTTTAGCTGTTAATCCTAAAAGCTATATTGTTGTTGCACTGAATAAATCAGATATGATTGCGAGTGAATACTTAGAAAACATTCGTAAAACGTATCAGTTTACCAATCGAATTAATATATTAGACACATATATAACTTCAGCTAAAACTGGCAATAATGTTGATGAGATATTTAAAACCTTAGCCCATAGTTTAATTTAGTAAAATGAACTCATTGTTGACAAATATATTATCTGTATGCAAGATTGAATATTTGATACTTGATGAATACCTGAAAATTGTAGAGATATCTGTTGGACTAAATCATTTGACCAACATTCCTGATGAAGTCAAGCAAGGTGAGGATGTTCGGATTGTGTTTCCCGAATTAGAGGGACTTGAAGATATTTTTGATGCAATTCGACATGGCGAGCAAGATAATTTTGAATTAAAGGGAATTATGCGCTCGCAAGATGCGACTTCTCCTTTGTATATTGATATTCGCATTACTAAGAATATACAAGAAAATTCTTCTATCAATCCCCTCATCATTATTGTAGAAGATTCCACAGAAAGGATGGTTCTTGAGCAATCTTTATTTCAAGGTGCAAATGAAGCAAATCTTTTATTACGTAATTTAAAGGCTTCTAAACAATATATTGACCAAATTGTGACATCAATGGCAGATGCATTGTTGGTAACAACACTGTCAGGAAAGATAAAAAAACTGAATCTAGCTGCACAAGTATTGTTAGAATATGACGAAATAGAACTCATCGGTCAACCTATCACCAAAGTTATTAGAGAAGTCGATAGCTATAAATTAGAGATAGGAAATATTGAAAATATTGAGACATTCCTAAATCCAGACCAAAATCCTTTAGGAAAAGAGGTAGAAACTGTTTGTTATACCAAAAGTAGAAAAACAATTTCCGTAGCTTTTTCCTACTCAATTGTTAAGACAGAAATTGAGCATTTTCAAGGCTATGTTTACATTTTGCGAGACATGACTGAACGCAAACAGGCAGAACTTGCTAAACAAGAATTCTTAGCAATGATTAGCCATGAAGTTCGGACTCCGATCGCATCGGTAATTGGGATGGCCAGTTTGTTACTAGATTGTGGATTGATTGGTCAGCAGAAAGACTTTGTTGAAATCATTTACAGCAGTGGAAATTCCTTACTCAAAATTATTAACGATTTTCTTGATTTCTCTAAAGTACAATCGGGTAATTTGGAACTAGAAGAGGAACCTTTTATTTTGCAAAGTTGCATTAATGAAGCTTTTTATTTACTTGCGCCTCAAGCTAGAGAAAAAGGTTTACAAATTACATTTTTAGATACTCTTAAACTTCCTACTACGATTGTGGGAGATATCACCCGACTACGCCAAGTTTTGATTAATTTACTCAGTAATGCTATTAAATTTACTCAGACTGGAAGTATAGAAGTTTCGGTTATCATCCGCAATAATAAGGATATTAATCGCTCTTCTGCTGCAAATACTGACGAGATTCAGTTTAGTATTAAAGATACAGGCATCGGTATTCCGAGCGATCGCCTGGAACGTTTATTTAAAGCCTTCAGTCAAGTAAACTCCTCCATTACTCGACAGTATGGCGGTACTGGGTTAGGTCTTGCTATCTGCAAGCAACTGTGCGAGTTAATGGGCGGCAGAATTTGGGTTGAAAGTGAACTCAATACAGGTAGCACATTTTACTTTACGATTGCCGCTTCTGTTATTCCAAAAGAGTCAGCAGGGGCGCAAGTCCTTGCGTCAGTACAGGAGTTACAAGTGATAAATTCTGAAAATAACTGTGATTATCGTCCTTCTGACTTGCCTAAATTAAGAATTCTCTTAACTGAGGATAATCTGGTGAATCAGAAAATAGCCTTGAAACAACTCCAAAGCCTGGGTTATAGTGCTGATGTTGCAAATAATGGCAAAGAAGCGTTGCATCTGTTAGAAAAAATTCCTTACGATTTAATTCTAATGGATTGCCAAATGCCAATTCTCGACGGATTAGAAACCACAAAACAAATTCATCGTTGGCAAGAAAGTAACTTTGCTAGCGGTCGTCGTCCTGTGGTAGTTGCGATGACAGCTAATGCGATGAAAGAAGACAAACAAATGTGCCTAGATGCAGGAATGGATGACTATTTGAGCAAGCCAGTAATGAAAGAAAAATTGGCGGCGACTCTAGAGCATTGGGCAAGGATGATATTCAGAGTAGAAGAAACAGATATCTTAGATCGGACAGTTTCTACAACAAATATAGGTTCAGTTGACCTCCCAATTGATTGGGAACGCTTGCATCAACTCTCAGAAAACAACCCAGAATTTGAATTAGAACTACTGCAAATATTTATTGAAGATATTCAACCTCGGCTAGAGGCAGTTAAAATAGCGATCGCATCTCATGATTTTGACCAAATAGCGCTTCAATCACATCAAATTAAAGGTGCTAGTGTCAATATTGGAGCTATAACGATGCATCTGTTAGCAGAAAAACTAGAACAACTAGCTTATAACCAAGAGGATCGAGGTACTAATAACTTAATTTTAGGCTTAGAAGAGTTTTTGAAACGTATCCAAGAATTTTTAATCAGGACTCCTAACTCCTAATTACTGTTATAACTTTAGTAAGATTTACTAATAAATAAACAGCAACGATTATCCACTGTCGGCTCATAACTCAATTTGTCGGCAATGGCGGACATAATTTTTAAACCCCGCCCTCGCTCTTGCTCATTTTCCTCAAATTCAGATGTTTCTTGCAATTGCTGCTCTAAGTCAAAGGGTTCACCTTTAGACCAAATGCGAATTTCTATAAATTCATTTAACCGCACAGCTTCTATCTCAATAGGAGTTTCAATAGGTAAATTTCTGTGTGCGTGTTCAACAATATTAGTAAAGCCTTCCATCATCAGTGTTTGACATTGCCACCAAATTTGTCGATCGGCAATAGGTGGTTGATTTATTTGCTCAAACCAAGCTAAAACTTGAGGTGAAGCTGTCAGGTCTGTATTGACTTTTAGATAAATTTTGTTTTTCACTTTTTAACCAAGAAAATATTTTTAAATCATCATATTCGTTCATTAGTTTATTTAATTTGAGTATTTCTACTATACATTAAAAACTAAATTGCATATAAGTTAAATTAAAGCAACTATTTACCAATCATTTTACTTAGTCAACTGTAATTTATGTTTAAAATTCTGGTTATTGATGATGACCCTATAGTGCGAGCAGTACTGAAAAGAACACTCCAAAATCAGGGTTACGATACCACTGTAGCTAGTAATGGCGAGGAAGGAATTACACAAGCACAATTACTACATCCGGCTCTGATCGTCTGTGACTGGATGATGTCCCAGGTAGATGGGTTAGAAGTGTGTCGTCGTATTAGAACAGATCCAGAGTTGGCAACTACTTTTTTTATTCTATTGACGGCTAGGGGGGCAGCTAGAGGAGAAGAGGAAGATAGAGTTAGAGGACTTGACGCTGGAGCAGATGAGTTTATCTCTAAACCTATAGAGATGAATGAATTGAAAGCACGGGTAAGAGCAGGACTAAGATTACACCAGCTAAATCAGGATTTACAAAGTCGAAAAGAAGCTTTGGAGACACTAAATCAAGACTTACAAACCCAAAAGCAAATTTTGGAAGCAGAATTAGCTGAGGCTGCTGATTATGTGCGATCGCTTTTACCCTCGCCGCTTGTAGGAACAGTAACTACAGAAAATCTGTTTATTCCCTCAGCCCAGCTAGGGGGCGATTGCTTCGATCATCATTGGATCGATGAGGATCATTTGGCAATTTATTTGTTGGATGTATCAGGTCACGGAGTAGGTTCAGCCCTCCTATCTGTATCCGTCCTAAATGTTTTGCGATCGCAATCTCTACCGAATACTAACTTTTGCCAACCCAGTGCAGTCCTAAAAGCCCTCAATCACGCCTTCCAAATGACAAAGCACGGTGATAAATACTTCACAATTTGGTATGGAGTTTATCACCGCCTTAAACGTCAACTTATTTATGCCAACGCCGGACATCCACCAGCTTTACTGTTATCTAATACCTCTACAACAAGCATCCAAGTTAAACAGCTAAGTTCTTTAGATTTACCAATTGGCTTTTTACCTGATGTGCAATTTGAAGATGCTGTTTTTGATATCGAAGAAAACAGCACTCTGTACATCTTTAGTGATGGTGCTTATGAAATTAATCAGTCAGATGGTAAAATTTGGGGTATTGATGCTTTCATTGACTTGCTAACGAAATATAGCCAGAAAGATACCTATAGCCTCAATGAACTCTTAGCAAATATTCTCGCCTTAAATGCTCAAGATAATCTTGATGATGACTTATCTTTGGTAAAAGTTAACTTTTGTTAGTATATTCAAGTCTGCACATTCAACCTTAGTATTGTGTCATAGCTTATTGCGTTGCCAATACTTGGCGATTGAATTCATCTTGATCGGCAAAAGTTTGAAAAATTCTATCCATTTTAGTCAGTTCAAACAACATCCTGACTTGATCGCCGATCGAACAGATAAAAAGTTTAGTATTAGCATTTCGCGTTATTTGCATTGCTGATACTAAAGCACCTAAACCAGAGCTATCGATAAATTTTACTTCTTTCATGTCAAGTAACAAAATATCGGCTCCGTTTGCCACAATACCGCTAACTTCACGACGCAGTTCATTACCTCTAATACCATCTAAAATCCCAGATAATTCTAGTACTTTCACACTTAAACTCATGATTTTGTCCTATTTATTGATTAAAAAAATGTAATCCTATTTTGGCATTGACATTAGAAAAACTGCAATAGAGACAGAAATTATTTTGTAATTTTTATGCAGTTAGCTGTGTTTAATTGCTTGATGATTATTAGCTATTGCGGTAAAAAAGCTAGCATCTACACATTGCCTAGAAATTTCAAAAGCTTCAAAGTAACCATCTTTTTGACCTAACTCACGTGCCCAAAAACGAGATAAAACTAGTATGGCATCAAGTTGCATAAATGTTTTATTGAGTTCTGATTCATAACAACCGATAGCTGCAACTTTTTCCTCAATTACAGAAGTAATATCTACAAAAAAATTGGGTTCAAAACCACGCAAAAAAACAGGTGGAGCGGAATACCACAAAGTTATGTTTTTGCGGGTAGCAACATTAGAAACTGCGATCGCACACACTTCATGATCTCTATGTCCATATTTTTCCGGTTGTGGTGCATGAGTAATAATCAGATCGGGTTGGCAACGCCTAATAGCTTCTTCGGTAACTTTGATCACTGCTTGGGTTGAAAAATTATATTCCTCCAGTGCATAAAACTCGTAAGTTGCACCGATGATTTTACCTGCTGCATCCGCTTCTTGATGACGTGTACCCTTAATAGGCGAACTGGAAAAACTGCCATCAGTCAAAATTAAGCAACGAATATTCCATCCTGCCTTGGACATGAGACTGAGAGTGCCAGCAGCAGGTAGAACCTCATCATCAGCATGAGCATAAATTGTTAAGACGGTTCGTTGACCAAAGTTTTTTGAGTCTGAATCAGTGTTCATAGTTATGTTTCCTAGATTAGATTTATAAGGAAGTTAGGAGTTCTTTTCCTTTTTCCGATATCTCTCTTTGAGAATGTTGGAAAAGTTATTTCGCCGTGATTTTAGGCACTTAGCGATCCCCCTTTCAAAAAGGGGGAACCGGAATAAAAGTCCCCCAATTTATCGGGGGAATTAGGGGGATCTAGAACGTTTTGATACCTACAATAGGACTTTTCAAACATTCTCTTAGACTTCTTTTGGAGGTTGCCAAACTGATGCACGGATGATAACAGATAAAAGTAACAAGTTATAGATAGCCCACCCACCATTGAGTAGATGAACCCAAGGATTATTTAGATGACCAATTGCAAAGCGGTAAAGACTCCATAATATCCCCAGGATAGTAAGGATAAAGATAACTAACTGCGGCCAAACTAGCCGGAGATAAATACCAGATTGCCTCTGCTTAGGTGTGACTTGAAAATTGAGTTTTTGTCCTGTAAACACACTCCAGACGGCTTGGATTAGCAAGGGAAATAAAGCGATCGCATATTGTTCAGAGCGCCAAACTTCTGTAGCTGGAATGCCCCAAGTGGCTGCTAAGAAGGTCAAACGGTTGATAATAAAAGCTGGGAAAAAGTGGATGGCAAAATCAGATCCGTAGGTTTTAACTGGAACAATATCCGTGAAAAAATAGATAATTGGACAAGAAATAAACACTAAAGTTGCAAAACCAGAGAAATAACTGTACATCGTCTTGAAATATTGCAACCTTTGCCAAAAACTTAACCCTGATTTTGTCAGTGGATTTTCCCTAACTAGCACTTGGATAGTTCCTTGTGCCCAGCGTAGTCGCTGCTTAAGAGTAGAACTCAAGTCATCTGGCGCTAAACCTTGTGCTAAAAGTTCATTATGATAAATTGATTTCCAACCAGCACTATGCAGACGCATGGCTGTATTCATATCTTCTGTAATACTATTACTTGATACCCCACCGACTAAATCAAATTCATCTAAACGTTTTTCATCTTTGGCAAATTCATCAGCAAAATTTTGCAGTCCTACACTAACTAATGCCTCACGCCTCAAGATTGCATTTGTGCCCGTATAGAACGCAGCATTCATGCCATCTTTACCTTGTTGAAGCGGGCCATAAAATAAATTTGCTCGATGTCCAAAAGGATCGCCTGGAGGAATATTATAAAAATCCTGGCGAGTCTGGACAAAAGCAATTTGATTCTGGTCGTATTTTCCGGTTGAAAGATTATAGGCGTAGAAATAAGGCAGAACTCGCTTGAGAAAATTTGGCTTGGGAATGTGATCGGCATCTAAAGTAACAATAAAAGTCCCTGCTGTTTCTCCAGAAAAAATTGCATAATTGATGTTGCCTGCTTTAGCATGATGCGCTACGCCAGGAGTTTTAGGACGAGCAATGTAGCGAAATCGGGAGAGTTCCAACAGTTCTAGTTCTTTTTTCCGAATAGTTTCTTCTAAGGCTTTCCGTTCGGTAGTGAGGCGATCGCTTATACTTTGATGAGTCGGAGGTAGCCAAAGAATAAACTGGCGTAGATTTTGCACAAATTCAGTAGCAAACTGGTTCACCACTGGTTCTGATGATGATTCTTGCAACCATTTTTCTGCGGCTTGAGTGTTAGGTGTGAGATTTTCCAGTTGCTTTAGGCGCTGCAACAAATAAGAGTGTTCTGCATCAATCCGAGTTGCTTCTTGTTGTAGTTGTGGTGACTGCAAATCTTCAATACACAATCTTTCTGTCATCGCCCGCATATCAGCCGAGTTGCCATCATCTAGGACATAAACACATAACTTTGTTGGCGGGTAATCCATTGTCAGAGCAGCTTTGGCAGTTTCTTCTACAATTTCCGGCGGCTCGTTGTAGCAGGTTACAAACACATCCACTGTTGGCCAGTCGGATCTCGGTAGAGGTGGAGTCATCTGGTCGAGAGACTTAACCTGTCTCACTAAAGGTCGCCATAACCCAATCACAAACATCACGCCGCCGAAATAGCTATAAATTTCTGCTATTAGCAAAGGGATAGAGATCCACAGTGCATCAAAATTAATGGAATGGGTAATGCGCCATTCCAAATACCAAATTCCAAAAATTAAATTTATTTCTGCCAGGTAGCGAAATAACAGCGTTCTTTTTTTGAGTAATGAGCGACTGTTACCAGAAAAGTTTGAGGAATTATCGCTAATAGAAACTGAAGTCATCTTAGTACCAGTAATTAATGTAAAAGGATAATGCAATGGTAAAAAATGCTGAATTGGGAGTTAGAAGTTATTAATTTTTTATTTTTATTTTTATTTCTGCTGCCTCCCCTGGCTCATGGTTTCAAGCACTAGTGGATGTCCGCCTCTGGCTTGGTAAAGCAAACTTTCTAAAACGATCGCATTTGTATTAATGTCAATTGAAGCATTAATACCTAGTTTGGGATTTTCATATCGTCCTGAAAAATAGCCGCGATTTTTGTCGGATAAATTTTGAGCAAAATCTCGCAGTCTTTTCGTATAAGGGTCATCTGGCATGAGCGCAAACCAAGAAAATGCCGCTTTCGTACTCACAAACTGCAATTGGGGATAGGCTTTTCCGCTAGTGTTAACGGCTTGCCAAGATTGACCATTGGAGTAGACGCTGTAATACAAAAAGTAAGGGAGACGATCCAAAGAATCTTCATTTACAGCAGTTAAAATTCCAGTGCGCTTAAATCGTTGTAATTGCACTTTCAAAAGATTTTGCACTTGAGGTTTAACAGCATCATTCCAACCCATTTCTAAACCCCAAAGTAAATAAGGATCGTTCGTTAGGTAGTTAGTAGCCCCAGAGTTTTTTAGATTCCGTCGATCGACTTGCAGAGTAATACCATCCACTTGAACCGTCTTTACTGGTGGATTAGAGAGAGCATTAGTAGCTTGAATATTCCACAGCTTTAAACTGTGGGCAGCATATTGCTCGTAGCCTAATCGGCCTTCCTGCACTTCGAGAAGTTTGCCTGCTCTGGGGATAGCACCATTTAACCAACCATCTTTGACAAGTTTCGATAGATTCCAGCGAGCGACGATGCGATTAATCCGTGAAGCGAAGCTGTCGCCCTTAGGCGAATCGCTATATTCTGGATAATGCGATCGCATAATATGCAATCCTAATAAAAATCGCGCCATGTCTAAAACTGACCAACCACTTATACCCTTGGGATCGGGGGTGTCATTGAGTTGGCGCATTTCGCCAGTCCGGGTGCTATAAGCTTTGTTGGGTAAACCAGTTGGTGGTAGCGGCAGTTTTTCCAACGTCTCTAGCAATGTGTTCATCCGCTTTTGGAAAACGTCTTTCGGCAATAACCCTAATTGGTAAGCTGCATGAATTCCCAATAAGGCGCTACCCTGATCCCACCAAGTTGTCCACGGTAAGTTGTCTCCCGAATTTACTAAACCTGTTTGGGGATTCCAGTTCCGCTCAAAATATTTCCAAGCCTGTTTAGCAGCAATTCGATCCGCTTCTTGGGTCAATCGTGGTAAAGAAGTTGTGGGCGTTGGAATAATAGGTTTATCTGGTGTAGCTGTTGGTTTTGGTGGTGTCGGTTTTGGTTTTAGCGGTAGTGGTGTGAGTGTAGGAGCATTCGATTCTGGAACGGTTTGTGGCGATGGTGTTTGGACATCAGGATTAAAGTTATCAGGGGCAGCAATAATCGTAGATGGAGTAGGAGAGCATTGCCACGTCGCCGTAATTGGACAAAGCAGGGGTTGTTGATTTGTCGTTGCGTACAAAACTGATTGCAAAATCATGCTTTTGATGCCGCTTGTTGCCATTTATATCTTCTTTGCCAATTCCGTAGGCGATAAATAGCCGAAAGCCGGATTATTTACCGCGTCTTTATAACCAGCAGATTTACCACTATTACTGTTAATTGCCCAATCACATTCCTTATTAATATTGAAGTAAAGGATGGCTCTTACACCCATCCCAGCAAGTTGAGTGTAAGAGTCTTGTAACCATCGATCTTTGGCACCCTTTTGTAAACCATTTTGCGTATTACTCGTACTAGCTGTTTGAGCGATGAAAATCGGCTTACTGCCAGCCATAGCCTTCATCCGCTTGATATATGGTTCAAAAACTTCTTTTGGGCTATTCCAGTGTTTCCAAGAAGAATTATTACAATACCCCCAGTTGTACGAACTAAAGGCAACAACATCTACCGACTTGTCCCCAGGATAGTAGTTTTCAAAGCGATGTTCATTTTTTTTACTCCAACCATTAGGTGCAAATACCCAACGGATTGCCTGTGAAGATATACCAGCCTCTTTAAATATCTTTTGGATGCGTTGATAAGCTAACTTGAAGTTCTGCGGGTCTTGGCTGTATGCTTCTCCAGGAATGTTCATCTCTTGCAACGGCGCGATAAACGCCATCCGTCCCTCTCCTTTCTTTGCCCAATCAGCGTAGGCTTTTGCCACTTTTTGTAGAGAACTATCTACGTCTCCCCTAGCAATCTGCGCTGCTGAACGAGTAGATTTGAGATTAATAAAAGCTGTGTATCCGTTGTGCTTCAGTTGTTCTAGGGGCACTGGGATGTTGTAAGCAGGATTTGAGTCCTCGATATCCAAGAACAATCCAGCAATAGAATGGCGCTTACCAACCCATTGATCTACTTGACGTAATTGGCTGTCAATTGTACTTTGATTTCCTAGATAATCTGGGGCATAGAGTCCTAGTAGTACAGGGGCACTGGAAGGTGTTTGGTTGCGAATTTGGGTTAATTTCCGGTTTTCGAGTTGCCTTGAGGCATCAGTAACCGCCATGAGATTTTTATTCGCAAAGATGCTTCCTAGTAAAATTAGCATCATCAGCGCCAGCCGTACCTTGTTCATAGATTTGAACGAATAAACAGGGATTTTATTTTGAATCCAGATGTCTGTTGCTTGTGAAAGCCACTGCATCATGTAGTAAGTATTCCCAAATACAACTGATTAATAACAAACACAACTTGGTAATTATTGAAAGTCGCCGGGAAAGCCCATCCCTTCAAGGGATGGGCTTAAAGTAAATTGCGTTTCAACTTACTCTGTGACTGTTGTACCAGTTACTAGTGGAGTCTTTTCGCTACCTGAAATCCAGTAATTTCCAGAACTATCAGAAATTAACTTGGTTTGTTGTCTAGCAATGTTGGGTAAACCTCGCCCAGAATCTCCTTTACTAACTTCTTGCCACCAAGGAGATTGCATGTTGACAGTCGGACGAATTAAAGGTTGTTGATTCATCACTTTGTACAGCAAGGATTGCAAAATCATACTGTTGGTGCTATTAGTGAAACCAACTGCCGTTTTACCCGTGGTTTCATAGAAGCCCTCATAAAATCCGGCTAATGGATTGTATAAATCAGTGGTTCCTTGCAGTAACTCTTGACTGTACTTATTTTCTGGAAGCAGGGCATGATAGGCAAAAGCGACTGCTGTACTTACCAATCGCCCCTTTGGTACAATTTGCCCGTTATCTGCTAAAGCTACCCAAGGCTCACCTTTTCCAGTAATTGTGCTGTGGACAGTGTAAGGTTTGCGATCGATTAAGGTGGTAGCTGAGGCTGTGAGGTTGCCGGTGCGACGGTAACGTTCAGCTTGCGCCTGAAAGATTGGTTGAAAGAGCGATCGCATTTGGGGATCTAGTCCAAACTCCAGCGCATAAAGTAAGAAAGGATTGCTAACTGTATATTGGTTAACTTTTGAGTTGGTATCTGGGCGGCGGCGCTGAATTGGTACTTTCACTCCCTCTACTAAGGCAGTTTGATATTCACCACCAACCGCAGAATGTTCAACATTAAATCCCCATAATTGAAAAGCTCTAGCTGCATATTCTTCATATCCCAAACGGGTTTCAGGGTTGACGCGGGTAAGCGATCGCCCATCTTGCTCTTTGGTAACGGTAGCACTAGAAAGAATACCTTCCCGCACCACACGCAAGTATGACCAATCCAGCACAATTTTATCTACCGCAGCCGTATATTCTGGATGACAGGTTTTTAAGTTGTAAAGCGCTGCTAGTATCCTGCCTAAATCTAAAGCTGACCAACCGTTACCTTCTGCAATTGGATTTCCACCATAATCTACTGATTGCAGCGATCGCGTATCGTAACCCCGACTCGGCAATTCCTGACTAAATAATGGTAATTTTGTCAATGCTGCTAAAAAATGTCGAGTGCGTTGGTCAAATTCCTTCGGAGTAATTATATCGAGCGATCGCGCTGCATGGAGGGCTGCGAGATAATCTCCTAGTCCCCAGAGGGTTGCACCTTTGAAATCACTGCGATCGTCTATCAGCCCATTTTTGGAGTGATAATTTGCTTGAAAGTATCGCCAAGCGGCTTCTGCATAACGCCGTTCAATCAACGTCAGGGGTCGATCTAGTTTGAGGTTAGATGATTGGGGACTATCGACTGGTGGAATAGGTGCAACGGCCACTTCTACAATTTTAGGAGTATCTGTAGGGGTTGCGGTAGGAGGCGTAACAGTAGAATTCGGTTGATTTGCGGTAGGAGGCGTAACACTAGAATTCCCTTGATTTGAGGGTGTTTCAGGAGAAGCATTTTCACTGGGCTTACCAGTAGACACACTCGCAGAACTAGAAGTAATTAAGGGGTGATTTCCCTTAGCTTTGTAGTATAAAATCTCCAAAATCAGCCCATTAGTATTACCTGTCAAAGCTTTATTGGGTTGTTTTGATTCTTCATAGATCCCAGCATAATAACCACTATCATCAGGACTGCGGAGATCCTTGACTACATCAAAAACTTTTTGAGCATAAGCATTATCTGGAAAAAGATAGCGCCAACCAAAAGCGGCTTTGGTGCTGATGCTGCGAAACTGGGGATAAGGTTGATTAGCATCGGTGATTGTTGCCCAGTTTGCACCGTTGGCGTAGACAGTGTTGTAGAGAAAATAAGGCGCTTGGTCGATATTATCTTCTGTGACAGCAGTCAACTGGCCTGTGGTATCAAAACGCCGTTTTTGCACATCTAAAACCCTGGCAGCAAAATCAGCTAACTCACCTTGCAAGCCAAACTCAATCCCATCAAGGATGTAAGACTCACTAACAACGTAATTATTAGCGTTGGTACTTTTAAAGTCACGGGTATCAACGGGAATTTGCACGCCATTAATTTCAACGAACTTAAATGGTTCTAAAGAAATAGCTTTGGGTGCAGAGAAACCCCAAAGTTCATAACCTCTAGCGCCATATTCTTCGTAGCCAAGTCGTCCTTCTTGCACCAGTAAGGTTTTGTTGTCTGGGAGAACAGTCGCGCCAAAAAGTTGTCCATCTTTGAGCGATCGCGCCACTTGCCACTTTGCGACAATTCCTTTGAGCCAATCGTTATATTGGGGATGACAGGTGCGGATGACATCAAATGCCGCCAGGATTCGCCCGACATCCAAAGCAGACCAGCCAATACCTCGCTCAAGGGGATTGTTGCCATAATCAACCATTTGTGCATTGGCTGCGTTATAGACTTTATTCGGCAAAGTATCCTCAAATAATTTCAGGCTGTTGAGAGTCGTCAAAAACTTGTTGATGCGTGTGTCAAAGTCTGCTTGGTCAGTAAGATTCAACCAGCGTGCAGCATTCAACGCCATCAGGTAATTCCCCATGTCCCAGAGTGTACCAGAAGGATAACCCCCTGTAGAATTGGTAAATCCCGTTGCTGGCTGATAGTTTTTGACAAAATACTGCCAAGCACCACGAGCATAAGTTTGTTCTTCAGGTGTCAGAGGGGCTGTAATATTGCTACAGCTATTGGAATTTTGGGATAAGACTGGTGTTGGGATATAAAACAATAATTGCAGAAATGTTCCAACTAGGAACAATGCAATCCATCTCAACAGCTTTTGTTGATGGGGTTTGTATCTCATAATAATGCAAAGCTCTTTAACGCTTGATTTTGAGTTAATGCAGCAACGTTTTTTTTCACAGTTAAATGTGTTAAAAAGGCTTCTATTTCCGCACTCACCATATATTTGGGATGGTAGCGATCGTAAAAACAGATGTAATGCTTAATCCAGTCAGTGTCACTTCTTTCTGTTTGGTAACAATAATGTTGAAGCCGGATTTTATCCTGTACCTGTTCTAAGAGCTTTTTTTGGCGTTCTTCCATAGAGTAATATCTAGAAAATTTACGTATAATGTCCTGATTCGGATGTTATCTGGAAAAATCCTGAATATCACCAATGAATATACTTAAAGTCAGGTGTTTAAAACCAATATTGAGTATTTATACGTAACTATTCGGTCTAATATCTAGAAGGAGGGTATAGGACTCATATTTGATTTTTGAAATACACGTAGGGTGTGTTATGCCGTAGGCTTAACGCACCACCCTTGATGTTTTGGTGCGTTACGGAAGCCGTAACACACCAAAACATACTTAGATTTTTTCAGAAATCAAATACTAGTCCTATATTTAGATATAAAAATTCTGCGTAACTACGCTAAACCAGATACTTGCACGTAAAGTTTCTGGATAATTAGGCGTTATTTAGTGGTAATTCGTTTCTAAGCGACAGCGATTATTGGAATTGGTGCAAAATATCAGATTTTTCCGGTTGAGCCAAAATATAAGTGAATAATTACTTTACATTGAATATGTATAGCTAAACCTCATGGAAATACCCCAGCGCGTATCAGTCCGCTACAAAGATGCGTCCTTCAATAGTAATGAAATCCGCTTAAGAACCTTCCGGCTTGGGTTACAAATATGGGAAGAACAAACCAAGCCTAGAAAAACAGAGCTTTATCAGTTTATATCGTCCTGCTTGAAACAAGTCGATCGCCAAGATCGTTTTATGTTCTCTCTGTTATTCATAGAATTAACAGATCTGATACGCAATTCTTCGCTGGAAAGGGGAACGAAAGAGGTTTTGATTAAAACAGCTTTTAGAGAGTTTGCTTGTGCAATAACAGACTTTGAAGACGTTGCCAAATAAAGTTGATCGTGGGGGTGCTGGTATTGGGTAGGCGTAGCCCAACCCAGGCATCGCCCTAGAGTCAGCTAAACTAATCGAGTAGGATATTTATATGAGTAATCAGCTTTTCAATGAGATTAGTTTTTTCGCTAAATGCGCGGCTGGGTAGGTGTTGGAAAAAGGGTAACTAGAAAAATGGCTGAATTGCCCTATATGCAACAACTTCAGAGCGATCGCATTTATAAACTATCCGCGCACCTTATGGGGACTAGCTTTCAGCCATTTGCCTCTAGCCAAATTCCGACTCCTCGTGTTATGATTTCTCTATTCGCGCAACCGAACCTTGAAAACCAAATAAGACAAGGCTTCCAGAAGCCAGCGATTGCAATTACCTAAAATCCCTATTAGGGATTGAAACAAGCCTAGCAAGGAAGTCACTCTTTAAAATTTCAGATTGCAATTACCTAAAATCCCTATTAGGGATTGAAACGCCATTGTGATAACTGTAAGTAACGTGTGATGCTTATTGCAATTACCTAAAATCCCTATTAGGGATTGAAACCAGCTTCGCCTACCTGTTTACTAAAAACCACATAATTGCAATTACCTAAAATCCCTATTAGGGATTGAAACAAGAACGGGTACTAGCGATCGCTTGCTCTACCCCATTGCAATTACCTAAAATCCCTATTAGGGATTGAAACATTGTGTTGCATCCTATATATGGTGTATTTACCAGATTGCAATTACCTAAAATCCCTATTAGGGATTGAAACATAGCAATATGTTGCCAAGTATTTGCAACTATTGAGCATTGCAATTACCTAAAATCCCTATTAGGGATTGAAACAGCTACATTTTTCAGCGATTGTATATCATTGCTTATTGCAATTACCTAAAATCCCTATTAGGGATTGAAACATTCTCGTGATTAGGAATTAAATATGGATAACCACATTGCAATTACCTAAAATCCCTATTAGGGATTGAAACATTGCCGGAAACACCAAAGGACTATTTAACCCATTCGGATTGCAATTACCTAAAATCCCTATTAGGGATTGAAACATGGACAACTACGGCGATCGCGTGACAGCAGTTAAAAATTGCAATTACCTAAAATCCCTATTAGGGATTGAAACACAAAGTGCCAATAGTTACTGTACCAACGGTGCTTCATTGCAATTACCTAAAATCCCTATTAGGGATTGAAACGGTAAGCAGTGCAAGGCATAACGCCGCACAACACATTGCAATTACCTAAAATCCCTATTAGGGATTGAAACCAAGCTTATACCCCAAGTATTCTGCGCTCGCTAATGAATTGCAATTACCTAAAATCCCTATTAGGGATTGAAACATAGAACAATCACACTTACCACCAACGTAAAAGCTACTTGGATTGCAATTACCTAAAATCCCTATTAGGGATTGAAACCAGTAGATTTTAATTGACTAAAACCTGTGTAATATATACTTTCCGTTGTCTTCACCGACTGAGAATCAGTGATGTCTACGACGGGCTACGCCTACGCACACTCGATTTAGCTTATAACCTGAGTTCAAGCCAGATTCAGTTCTCTTTAGATTTATATTTACGAATTAGCTTTTAAGTCGTCAATTGTATTGCGGGCGAATGCTTGACAATATTAGCTAACTCTTGCAATTGTTTTACTGCTTCAGCACCCTCCAACTTCATTAATTCGCGATCGTCCCACAATTCCATCCAAGTAATCCCGTAATCAGACACTACAAAACGAATCAGATGCTTTTCTCGCAGGCTAACCATGAATGAAGCACTCTTCATTTGGTCGCCGCACGTATAACACGAGGCAGAATATCCATGCTGCTCAAGTACAATTGTCAAGGCTTGCAGGTTCATTACCAAGTCTTGAACGAATTCTTGATGTTGTTGCGCTAATCTTAGAAACACTAGTTTTCTCCTGCTACTACAGTTATGTGGTTGCTTTTAAAACTTCCTTAGACTGACATTCGACGTATTTAGTTGCCAAAAGTTGGTGTTTTTTTTAGACGTGATTAATCTTAATCTTGCGGTGTAAACAATAAGCTAAACGCTCAAAGCCGTTCTAATGTTCTGCACAATTATCTGGGGTGGTTGTGCAACATCCATAGATATGGTGTTCAATGGTTCTTCAAGAGTCTCAAACTGGCTATTGAGGAGTTTTGCACCCATGTAATGATTGCTACGCTCTTGCAACCGTATTTGAATCAACTCATAAGACCCTTTAAGGTAGACTAGTTTGATGCGATCGCTCTTGGAGTTGGCGCTGCGATCGCTATCCGATAGCAAAAATTGCCGATAGCTGTCTTTTAAAGCCGAACAAGCCAGCACGACATTTTTATTTTCTTGTAGCCAATGTTTTATCGCTGTTTGCAAATCTTGCAGCCAAGGCATCCTGTCAGTTTCACTCAACGCAATACCGCACCGCATTTTCTCAACATTCTCTGCTGAGTGGAAACTATCAGCATCACTAAACTCCCAGTCTAAGGAGTCTGCTAGCAGTTTTCCTATGGTCGTTTTACCAGAACCGGATACACCCATGATGATAATAATCATATTTTTCTGAGGAAAAGTTAAGTTATTGAAATGAACGCAGAGCAAAATGTGAGTTGTATTAAAATCTCTTGACAAATAACGATTATTTTCTATAATACATACAATTGCACACGTGTGCAGAGTTTAAAATCTAAGATAAAAATGAATAAACGAAGAATTTCAATTGAAGATATTGCTCGGAAAGCAGGCGTTTCTCATTCCACAGTTTCGCGGGCTTTGCGAGATAACGCTCTCATTAGCCCGAAAGTGCGAGAGGAAATCAAGCAACTGGCGCAGGAGATGAACTATGTGCCAAATGCGATCGCTCAAAGCTTGCAAAACAAACGTACTAATACCATTGGTGTAGTAGTAACTTCCATCGCAGATCCTTTTTTTGCTGAGGTAGTAGATGGCATTGAACAGATAGCCAGACCAGCTGGCTTGAGTGTTTTGTTAAGTGCTTCACACCGAGATTTTGAGCAAGAAATGGCAGCTATTGATACTTTTCATCGCCGGAGAGTAGACGGTATCTTAGTAGCTGACTCACGAATTAGCAAACAGCATATAAAGCAACTAACCCAAATTGCTATACCAACAGTTCTGATTAATAGCCAGACTGAAGATCAATCTGAAATATTTCACTCAGTGGCAATAGACGATCGCTTAGGTGCTAAATTAGCCACAGAGCATTTAATAAGTTTGGGACACACCACCATTGGTTATCTGGGTGTAGGCGATCGCAGCAGGTCAAACCGCGATCGCCTAGAAGGATATAAAATGGCTCTTGCTGAAGCTGGTTTACCACAAAATCCTGATTGGGTTTCAATTAGTGAAGAATATAATACCAGAATCAGCGATGTCGCCACCGGACAAAATATGCTATCTAAACTATTGGCTGCTGAAGTAACAGGCATCTTTTGTTACAACGATATGGTGGCAGTTGGCGCTCTATTAGCCTGTCAAGAACTAGGTATTTTAGTACCGCGAAATTTAAGCCTAGTTGGATTTGATGGTATTGCTTTAGGTAGTTATGTTACGCCAGCACTTACAACAGTCAGCCAGCCAATGTTAGAAATTGGTGGCATAGCCATGCAAATGTTACTCGACTTATTAGAAGAAAAAACTGTAGAAAACCGCGTTTTATCTCCTTTTCTAGTACAGCGTGGTAGTAGTGCAACATTAATAAAGTAATTTTAAATCGTGTCTAAGTAAGTTGGTAGAAATAAATCAAATTATACGAAACGTAAACAGGCTTAAAGTCCTTACTAATGACCAATGACCAATGACCAATGACAAATGACAATATGTTAACCAAAAAACCGAGTTTATCTCCCGATCGCTGCTTTTCTCCAGAACCAGTTCAAAGACGACTAGCCCATCAATTTTTTGACAGCATATCTGCGTTACCTTTGGTCTGTCCACACGGACACGTAGATCCAGCCCTGTTAGCTAATCCAGCAGCGCGTTTTGGTTCACCAACAGAATTATTTATTATCCCTGACCATTACATTTTGCGGATGCTTTATAGTCGGGGCGTACCTCTAGAAGCTTTAAGTATACCTACTCGTGATGGTTCACCAACAGAAACTGACCACCGGAAAATCTGGCAATTGTTCGCCGAACATTTTTATCTATTCCAGGGTACTCCATCAGGGTTGTGGCTCAAAGACGAACTAACTAATGTCTTTGGGGTGGATGAACCTTTAAATTCTCGTAATGCTGGACGTATCTATGATTATCTAGAAGGTTTATTAGCCTTATCTGAGTTTTCCCCTCGTGCTTTATTCAAACGCTTTAACATCGAAGTGCTTTGTACTACTGATGCAGCCAGTGATAACCTAGAGAATCAGCGATTGCTCCACGAAGAAGGTTTTACTCAAATTAGACCAACTTTTCGACCAGATGCAGTAGTTAATCTAGATGCTCCTGGTTGGCGAGAAAATCTGACCAAATTAGAAAGCAGCGTCGGTAGAGAAATTAGCACTTACGCTACTTTTATCCAAGCTTTAGAAGAACGTCGGGCAATATTTAAAAAAATGGGTGCAACAGCTACCGATCAAGGTGCAGCTACACCTTATACCACGCGCCTTTCCGAGCAGGAAGCAGAAGCTATCTTTGCTAGAGCATTAAACGGCAAA
Organism: Nostoc sp. 'Peltigera membranacea cyanobiont' 213; assembly: GCF_002245975.1. Classification (NCBI taxonomy): domain Bacteria; kingdom Bacillati; phylum Cyanobacteriota; class Cyanophyceae; order Nostocales; family Nostocaceae; genus Nostoc; species Nostoc sp. 'Peltigera membranacea cyanobiont' 213. The sequence goes on from NZ_NOLI01000014.1 coordinate 69,317, forward strand.
CTAAATCCAGGAGATGTGGAGCAGTTTACCGGTCATATATTCATGGAAATGGCTCGGATGAGTGTAGAAGATGGTTTGGTGATGCAAATGCATTGCGGTGTTATGCGTAACCATAACTCGGCTTTGTTTGAGAAATTTGGATCTGATAAAGGTGGTGATATTCCCCTCAAAATCGAATGGACTCAAAATCTGCACCCGTTGTTGTCAGCTTATGGAAACGACGGGCGCTTCCGGTTAATCATTTTTGGCATGGATGAAAGCACTTACAGCCGAGAGATGGCTCCCTTAGCTGGTCATTATCCTACTGTCTTGCTCGGCCCGCCTTGGTGGTTTCACGACAGCGTAAATGGCATGGAACGCTACTTCAATCAGGTAATGGAAACTGCCGGAATTTATAATACTGCTGGGTTTAATGATGATACCCGCGCTTTCGTTTCTATTCCGGCTCGTCATAATGTTTGGCGGCGAGTAGCTTGTAACTGGTTAGCCGGATTGGTAACACGAGGATTAGTTGACGAAGAGGAAGGCTATGATATGGCCCGCGCTTTAGCTTACGACCTCGCTAAGAGTGCCTACAAACTCGACTAACACAATTCTCCAAAATCACTCCTAAAATCTCTTCTTTTCCCTCCGCGTACCTCTGCGCTCCTTTGCGTTTAAATATTAAATTTTTTAACTACGAATTGGAACAAGCAAGACAATCATTTATGTCAGACTTAATCTTGAATAAACTTTTTAGCCTAAAAGAGCAAATAGCAGTAGTCACGGGCGGTTCAGGCGTACTTGGTGGAGCAATGGCACGAGGTTTAGCCCTTGCTGGAGCGCGAGTAGTAGTTCTGGGTCGCAATGAAGCACGGGCAAGTGCAGTAGTAGCTGAAATTACCGCCAACGGTGGAGAAAGTATGGCTGTGCTGGCAGATGTTAGCGATCGCTCTCAACTAGAAGTAGCCAGAGATAAAATTATACAGCGCTGGGGTCAAATAGACATTCTGGTAAACTCGGCTGGCGGTAATATTCCGGCTGCCACAATTACCCCTGATGCGACTATTTTTGATATGCCACACACAGCTTTTGAAGAAGTAGTTAGCCTCAACTTACTCGGTACTCTACTCCCCAGCCAAGTTTTTGGTCAAGCAATGGTCGAAAAAAAACAGCCCCACGGTTGTATTATCAATATATCTTCTATGTCTGCGATCCGAGTGATTAGCCGCGTAGTTGGTTACTCAGCCGCTAAAGCCGGGATAGATAACTTTACTCGTTGGTTAGCTGTCGAACTCGCGCAAAAGTATGGGGATGGAATGCGAGTAAATGCGATCGCGCCAGGTTTTTTTATTGGAGAACAAAATCGAGATTTACTCCTAAATGCAGATGGTAGTTTGACCGAACGCGGGCAAAAAATTATCGAACATACCCCCGCCGGACGTTTTGGAAAACCAGACGAATTACTCAGTACCTTGATTTGGTTATGTAGTCCTGGTTCTAGTTTCATCAATGGCGTAGTAGTGCCGGTAGATGGTGGATTTAGTATCTACAGTGGAGTTTAATTATATGTATTCACTGGCTGTAACTAACGGAACACTTTCCGACGAGCAAGTTTCCGGGCTAGTTCATCAAGCTTTGGCAGATCGTCAGTTAGATGGACAGCGTATCCTAGTCTTGATTCCAGATAGTACCCGCACTGCTCCCATCCCGCAAATGTTTCGATTGCTGCATCAGGAGTTGAGTAAAAGGGTAGCGGCTCTAGATTTTTTGATTGCTTTGGGTACACATAATCCTATGAGTGAAGAACAAATCAATCACCTAGTAGGGGTAACACCAAAAGAGCGAGAAACAACCTTTAAAAAAGTTCGCATCTTTAACCACCTGTGGAATGAACCAGATACCTTTATTTCTTGTGGAGTAATTTCAGCAGATGAGATAGCAGAGATTAGCCGAGGAATGCTACATCAATCCGTTGAAGTTCGTGTTAACAAGCTCGTAACACAGTACGATTTAATCATGATTTGTGGCCCCGTCTTTCCCCACGAAGTTGTCGGTTTCTCTGGTGGAAATAAATACTTTTTTCCCGGTATTGGCGGTCAGGAAGTAATTGATATATCCCACTGGTTGGGTGCTTTAATCACCAGTTATGAAATCATTGGGACATCGGGAATAACACCAGTTCGGCACTTAATTAACCGAGCCGCTAACCTGATTTCTACGCCGAAACTTTGCTTGGCGATGGTGGTTGCACCTAAAACAAATCAGCTAGCTGGACTTTATATAGATAAACCTGAGCCAGCCTGGGAAACTGCTGCAAAATTATCCGACAAACTGCATATTACTTATGTAGATAAGCCTTTTAAACAAGTGCTGTCAGTAATGCCCGAAATGTATGATGACATTTGGACAGCTGCTAAAGGAATGTATAAGCTAGAGCCAGTAGTGGCGGACGGAGGCGAAGTAATTATATATGCCCCTCATATTACCGAGTTTAGCTATACACACGGCGAAATACTATCTCAAATTGGCTATCACGTGCGGGATTATTTCCTCAAACAGTGGGATAAATTTAAAGGTTATCCCGGTGGAGTGCTGGCTCATAGTACTCACTTAAAAGGTATGGGTACATTTGATCCTATAGAAGGCGAACAAGCTCGGATTCGCGTCACTTTAGCGACAGGTATTTCTGCTGAACGCTGTGCTGCTCATAACTTGAACTATCGAGATCCGGCTACCATTCGGCCTACAGAATGGGCTAACCGTGAAGATGAAGGGATCTTGCTTGTGCCGAAGGCTGGGGAGATGTTGTATCGGATAACTAACTCTGTAATGGGATTAAAATAATTCGTAATTCGTAATTCGTAATAAAAACGTCATTACAGCCATTTTCACAGGATTTATGCAAAATACCTGTCAAACTATTACTCCGTGTTTTCTGTGCCTCTGTGGTTCGATTTTCCGTTACCTGTGCGTAAGTCTTATTTCAATTAAATAAACCACGCGGTAGGGGCACAGCAATGCTGTGCCCTTATGTCAGATGTGCTTCAAATCCATGAAAACTGTAAATTGAGTCAATTTTTAACGTAGATGGAAAGTGCCTTGCTGACAGGCCGATCGCAGAAGCACAGAGAAAGCTTTGTAACAAAATCTGTAACAGCATTCCTATTTGAGCTAGCACTCGTATAGATTGATGAAAAATCTACGGGTAATCCCGGAATTTAAGGATTAATGCTGCTCAAAGATATACGAGATTATCAAATTCTCTTTCTTGGCTTATTCCTAGTATTGGGAATCGGTACACGAGATTGGACGCTGCGACCAGAATTAATTGGGGTAGCGATCGCCACCAGTCTAGCAACTCAATGGATATTGTCATTAGTCATTAGTCATTGGTCATTAGCAAACAACAAAGGACAAATGACAAATGACAAAAAACAAATGCCTAATCTTCGCAGTGCTTTAATTACCTCGCTGGGACTAAGCCTGTTGTTACGGGCTGATTGCTGGACGACAATGGCAATAGCCGCAGTAATTGCGATCGCTAGCAAGTTTATCTTCAAAATCGGCGATAAGCATTTCTTCAATCCCACCAATTTCGGCATCATATCTGCCTTGATTCTCACCCCCGATGCTTGGGTTTCGCCGGGACAATGGGGTGAAGAGTGGTGGTATGGGCTATTATTTGCCGGCACAGGCGGCATGATTTTGCAGCGCGTTGGTCGTTGGGACACCACAGCAGCTTTTTTGGGTTCCTACTCCTTACTAGAGGCAATTCGCAATCTCTGGCTGGGTTGGACTTGGGATGTTTACTGGCACAGATTGATGAGCGGATCTTTGCTGCTGTTCGCTCTATTTATGATTACAGATCCGCGATCGATTCCCAATTCCCGAATTGGGCGGGTAGTTTGGGCAATCTGCATCGCCGGATTAACTTTTATTCTGCGAAATTATTTCTTTATTTCCACAGCAGTTTTCTGGGCGCTGTTTGCCCTTGCACCATTGACCATCCTGTTAGATGTTCTGTGGTTAGCCCCAAGGTTTTCTTGGCAAGAGGCAGATGAAGAAGCAGGAGAAGTGCCTTTTGTAGAGACGCGATTCATCGCGTCTAATCGATTCATCGCGTCTCTAATTAAAAATGCAGAGGTATAAAATGAGATTTTTTCGACTCTTAACCCCATTATTGTTGGCAATTGTAGCTGTTTTGTGCTTTGCACCAGCAGCTTGGGCATTTTGTGGATTTTATGTAGCGAAGGCTGATACAAAACTGTATAACAAAGCTTCTCAGGTAGTAATCGCACGAGATGGCGATCGCACCGTCTTAACAATGGCAAACGATTTTCAAGGCGAAGTCAAAGATTTTGCAATGGTAGTACCAGTACCAACGGTGCTGCAAAAAGAGCAAGTTCGCGTCACTGAACCCAAGATTATCGAACGCTTAGATGCTTTTAGTGCGCCGCGATTGGTAGAATATTTTGATTCAGATCCTTGTGCCCCAGTTTACCCTCAAGAGTTATCAGTACCAGCGCCAGCAGCAGCAAGAAGTGAGGCGGAGGGTGCAAGAGGCGATCGCAGTTTGGGTGTAACAATCGAAGCACGTTTCAACGTCGGCGAATACGACATCCTAATTCTTAGTGCTAAAGAATCTGGCGGACTAGAAACTTGGCTCAAACGCAATGGCTACAAAATCCCTAGAGGTGCGAAAGAGTTACTCAAGCCCTACATTCGCTCCTCAATGAAATTCTTTGTTGCCAAAGTCAACTTAGATAAATTCGAGCAATCTGGCTATCAGTTCCTTCGTCCGCTACAAATTTCCTACCAGTCACCCAAGTTCATGCTGCCAATTCGTTTAGGCATGATCAATGCCACGACAGAGCAGGATTTGATTATCTACATTCTCTCGCCCCAAGGACAAGCAGAAATCACTAACTACCGGACGGTAAAAATCCCCTCCGACGCAAACGTTCCCTTGTTTGTTAAAGATAAATTTGGTGAATTTTACAAATCAATGTTTCAAACTGCCTACACCAAAGAAGACAGGAAAGTTGGTTTTTTGGAATACGCTTGGGATATGGGTAGTTGCGATCCTTGTTCTGCCGATCCTCTAAGCCAAGAAGAACTCAAGCAAGCAGGCGTATTTTGGCTAGATGATAATTCTGGAAGTAATGTACCAGTATCTCCAAGCTTTCGTCGTCCCTCTCCTACAAGCAGCGTCTTCATCTCCCGGTTGCATGTCCGCTATACCCGCGATAAATTCCCTGAAGACCTGATATTCCAACAAACTGCTAACAGTGAATCTTTCCAAGGGCGTTATGTTTTGCAACATCCGTTCCAAGGGGAACTCAAATGTCAGGCGGGTAGAGAATATAAGCGGTCTTTGCCTAAGCGTTTTGAACAAGAGGCGCAAACTCTGGCTAAACTAACCAACTGGAATATCCAAGACATTCGCAACAAAATGAAGCTGAGTGTTGGTAATCTGACATATTCCTGGTGGGAAAATTTCTTTTCTTGGCTGGGATTATATTGAGGGGATTAGGAATTGGGGATTAGGGACTAGGGACTGGGGACAAAGAGAATTAAAGCCTCAGCCATGCTTTGAAATAGATTCATCTACCTCAAAGACTCAAATCTCCCAATCCCCAACATCTTTTTTTAAGGGGTTGTTATACGCAATACTAAGATATTCTTGCTTTCTTTCTGCCCCAAGATTGTCATGGCTCAATTCGATGAAGAGCTACGCCGCTTAGTTTCCGAAGCCTGTGGACACGCACTTGGAAGTCCTCAGCGTCAGAAGCTGCTCACGCAAATTATTCGCTTGACAGCAAATAGACTCTGGAGGGAAAATACTCCCTACTATCAAGATGCACTACAACAAACTTGGTTGTATTTCTGCCGCAATGTTTGTGAAGGTTTGACTGGTCAAATCTATGACCCCACCTATGGCAGTGTCATCACCTGGCTGAATGCTTACCTAAAACGGAGACTACAGGACTTTTACATTAAGCAGAACCGGGAACAAGCCACAACAGTCCCTCTTCGGGTTCGTCAGTCTACATCAGGTGGAACATGTGAAACAATCGATCCTATAGATAACCTTCCTGCTACTCCCCAAGCACCTCCCATTCTGCAAGAGTTGGAGACATGGGCTAAGACCGATTCTGAAGGAGAACTCTGCCGTACTTGTATTAAAGGGCGACCAGATGTGAATTGTCAGGTGTTAATTCTTAAACGTCTACCCCCGGAAGTTAGCTGGAAAGAATTATCTGAGGAATTTGCGCTGTCAATTCCAACATTAAGCAGTTTTTATCAGCGTCAGTGTCTACCGCGCTTGCGTAAATTTGCTGAATTGGAGGGATTGTTTTAAACAAGGAAGAAAGGGAGTTTGATTGCAGGTCAGAATGTAGAAATGTAACAAAGCCTTGATTGTGTGGGGTTTTTGTTCCTTAACCTTGTTCAAATGATTCATTTATTTGACAAGGGTAAGCAAATAGTGAAACAAGTTCTCCCTGGCTGCGACTCAAATGAGAGCGTACCGTGATGACGATTTTCTACAATCCGGCGAACGGTTTCCAAACCGAGTCCCGAACCACGCCCCACTGATTTCGTGGTGAAGAAAGGTTCAAAAATACGGGTTTTAATTTCAGGTGGAATTCCACTACCAGAATCGATGATGTCAATATGAGCAAAGCGATCGCAATGGTGTGTTGTAATTTCCAGCAATCCCTTACCATCCATTGCATCAATGGCGTTGTCAATTAAGTTTGTCCATACCTGATTCAGTTCGCTGCCATAAGCAAGGATTTTAGGAATATGTCGATCGTAATTGCGTTCTACTTGGATGCCGCACTTGAGTTTATGAACAAATAATCGCAATGTATCTTCTAAACCTTGATGCACATTCACTTCTTGCTGAACGCCTCGATCGAGGTAAGTATAAGATTTCATGGCTTGCACAAGTTCGGAAATCCTCTCGGCTCCTCGCAAACCATGTTTAATCATTGATATGACTTCAAAGGAAAGCGATAGCCAGTGTAATCCGATTTCTCGCAATTCAGTCTCATCATTGCGCCAACGTTCCATCATCCGATCTAAGGTTTCGACCTCAACACCACCTTCTGCTAAAGGTTCTGCTAATTTCCATGCCTGCTTCACTCCATAGTCTTCTAACCATTCCAGCAAGACGCTTTCGCGATCGCTTAGTGTCACCGGATCGAGACGATTATTTAAAATCGCATCATAGCCCCGATCCCTCTCTCTCAACCAGTCTTGAGTATGAGCTTCTTCAACGTTGCGTTGCCCATAAACTAAGTTCATTCGTTGTAGTTCTAGAATGGCAGCGGGCATTTCCCCTAAAGTCCGAACGAGGGCTGAAGCTGGGTTGTTAAGTTCATGAGCTAAACCGGCAGCTAGTGTCCCTAAAGCTGCCATCTTTTCCCGCCCCCGAATGAAAGATTCTAGCCCTCGGACACGACGTTCCATAATACGGAAGACCATCCGCTCAAAATCGCGGCATTCATGCAGCAGTTTACGGAAATCTTCTCCCTTAAGTCCATAAAGGTGGCAATTTGTCAATGCCCGCATTGTCACAGGTGCAGGTTCATCTGTGAGGACTGGAATTTCACCAAAAAAAGATGGGGCTTCGTGTTGCCCTATGGGAATTTCAACTCCTTCACTGCGGCGGGTGATGTTGATTTTACCTTTGACTAAGATAAATAAGCGACATGCAGGGTCTCCCTCATGGGCCAGCACTTCTCCTGCGGAAAGTTCAACTGTTTGAGCGCGATCGCAAACCCACTGCAATCGCTCTTGAGGAAGCTGTTGAAACGGGTCTAAGTCGATCAATTCTTCAATACACAACATCAATCAACCTCCTTAGAACAATTCACCAAAAGAACACTACAGACGCAAGCCTGAAAACCCAAATTACATCTAACGCTCTCTTATTACTCTTGTCAGATTAAATTTAAAACCCTATTTTGGCGTTAGTCCGCGCAGGCGGACTTTATTTATGTAGCCGCGATTTCTAATCGCTTGGATTATTCTCTCTCCAGAGTCATAGAAGAGCGCTAACCTTCTTAATTACGAATTACAAATTACGAATTACGAATTAGTTTGTCCTGCTCCAGCTAAACATTGCTCAGGTAGCGGTGAACGAATTGAATGGCGATTGAACCTTCACCAACACCGGATGCCACCCGCTTAATCGATCCGGCTCGCACATCTCCGGCTGCAAAGATGCCAGGAACGCTGGTTTCTAGTAAAAAAGGTGAGCGTTCCAAACGCCAACTTGTAGGAGACTTGCCATTGGGCATTAAGTCGGGGCCTGTGATGATAAACCCCTGAGCATCGCGTCGAATAACCCCATCGAGCCAATCAGTTTTGGGGGTAGCACCGATAAAGATAAAAAGCGATCGCGCTGGCACAGTTTCAGTTTGTCCAGTCTTGCTATGGGCGATCGCAATTTCTTCTAGATGTTCATCTCCCTTGACTTCCACAACGCTGCAACTGGTGCAAACTTGGATATTTGCAGTCGCCGCAATCTGGTCAATCAAGTATTGGGACATACTCAATGAAAGGGACTCACCCCGCACCAGCATAATCACTTTACTGGCATACTTAGAAAAATGCATTGCTGCTTGTCCGGCAGAATTTGCCCCGCCTACTAGGTAAACTTCCTCATTGCTACAGGCGATCGCCTCAGTCATCGCAGCACCGTAATAAATTCCTGCCCCTGCTAGCTTCTCGGCTCCTGGGATATTTAGCCAACGATAGGAAACACCGGTTGCAACTAAAAGTGCATGGCAACTAATCTCGCTACCATCCGCCAATTGCAGAACCCGATAAGGATCTTGCAGCTTAACTCCGGTTACTACTTGAGGAGTGAGAATTTCTACTCCAAATCGCCGCGCCTGGGTGACTCCCCGCCTAGCTAAATCGTTACCGCTCAAACCAACAGGAAACCCTAGATAGTTCTCAATGCGCGAACTCGTGCCTGCTTGCCCGCCCGGAGCCTCACGCTCAATTAAGACTGTACTCAATCCCTCAGAAGCGCCATAGACTGCGGCGGCTAATCCAGCAGGGCCAGCACCCACGATCGCCAAGTCATAAAATGGGCGCTCTGCGTGGGTTTGCAGTCCAATTTTGGCAGCAATCTCTAAATTAGATGGTTGGATTAATCGGGAACCATCGGGAAACAGCACCAAGGGCAATTGCTGTCTACCATCAGCTTCTGCGTATTCTACTAATTTTGCTGCATCCGGCTCCAGTTCAATATCCAACCACTTGTAGGGAATCTGGTTACGCGCCAGAAAGTCTTTCACCTGATGAGAAAAAGGCGACCAGCGATTACCAATGACTCGAATCCCTTCAAAGGGTGGATGGAATCCAGCTAGCCAGTCATCTAGCAAATCATCCAAAATCGGATATAGTCGCTCTTCTGGTGGATTCCAAGGCTTAAGTAAGTAGTAATCAAGTTTGGCACTATTAATTGACTTAATAGCAGCATCTGTATCTGCATAGGCAGTCAGCAAAGCACGTTTTGCATCAGGAAAGATGTCTTTTGCCTGTTCGAGAAACTCCACACCTCCCATCTGCGGCATTCTTTGATCCACCAAAAATAGAGCAACTGCTTCATTCCGTAATTTGAGTTGCTGCACCGCATCCAGAGCGGTAATACCAGAATCTGCCCGAACAATACGGAAGCGATCGCCATACTGATGTCGCAAGTCTCGTGACACTGCTTGCAAAACTTCTGGATCGTCATCGACGGTTAAAATAGCAGGTTTCGCCATAACATACTGTTACTTAACAATTGCAGTTCCTAGCTGTTATCTTCAAAAATCTGTCGTCAAAATATTTACTGTTTAACCAGTTGCTTTAAACGAAAGTATGCTTCTTCTGGTGTCAGTGCTTCTGATTGACTTTCATTAGGTATATAAAATACCCAGGTATCAGGAAAGTAATGTACTACAAAACTGGGAATCAGACCCAAGCTTACTGCTTGCTTTCCGAGTTTCTCAGCTTGTTCTTCTAAACTCAGTTGGTCATGAAATGGGTGTCCAGCCATAATTTTTCATCTCCCTGCACTCTATTTGACCCTGGAAAAACGTTCAATACCCGCATTGCACGAATCACCTTTAAGTGATTCATCATGTTCTAAAATCAGCTTGAAAATATTTTGGTATTAGACCGAAATAATTTCAAATATGCTTTTGTAGAGAATCATAAAACTATTTCGGTCATTCAGGTTAACTGAAATTGGATTGGATAAGGGAGCAGGGCATTTCTTTCCTTCAGGACTTACGCAGAAAATAGCCCAAACCTTGATTTTCCGGTAGGGGCAATTCATTAATTACCCCTACCGCACCCTCGATCTGTTGGGAAATAATTTCTGCTCGCTGCCAAGTCTCAATTTCTGGTTGAGTCATTTCATACAGATTGCTAAACCGTCTCATATCATGTCCGGCTCATGTCCGGCAAATTACTTGTGATATGTCATTGCGAGTGCAACGAGGTGGAAGGAAGCAATCCCAAAAGCCTTGTGATTGCTTCACTTCGTACCTTTCTCCTTTGTACAGCAGTAAGTACTGCAATTCACCTAAAACATTTTGCTTAGGGTACTTCACTTTTTTGTCTAAGATAAACTCAAATTCAGAATCTGGCTAATTTCCCAGCAGGGAATAAAATAAGACAGCAATTTATCCTGCAAGGAGAATTTGATGATAAATTATAGCTTTTTGAAAAACCTTACTACAGTTATGATTATCGCAACCCTTTCTTTCCTTTCTTTTTCCTGTAAATCTTCTGTTAGTAGAAACGTAGAACAGGCAAAAGCAGATGACAAACCTAAGCCTCAAGCAAATCCTGTCTATAGTGATTTAATCATTAAAGAGCAATCAGATTATCTGATGATTCCTGTTATTCTTCCAGAACAGAATGAAGAACAAGGAATTGATTTAAGTTTTTCATCACGCTCTTATGAAAAAAACAACCAATTCTCCAATATTATTTTTTATCATAAGCAAGATGGTGAAACTCATCTTTTATTAAATAAAAAAGCCATTATCACATCCTTTGACTTATTGGAAGTCAAAGTGGTAAACAAGCCGAATACAAGATTTTGGTTGTATAGAATAATTGACCAGGACACAAATACAGATGAAAAATTCAACAGCGAAGATGCTACTATTGGTTATCTTTCTGATTTATCAGGTAAGCAACTCCAGCAAATTACCCCAAATAATACTCGAATAATTAGTTGGGTTGTTGTTCCAAGTCAAAATGCAATTTTTTTAAAAATCATCAAAGACTCGGATAATGACAAAAAATTTACAAAACAAGACAAAACAAATTTTGTTAGGGTTAACCTTGATAAAATCGGTATGGGAACTGAAATAATTAGCGACCAAATCGAGCAAGAACTTAAATCATATATTTTTAAATAAGTTTGCTCGTAATAAAGGCTTAATATCGGGTTCGGATAATTAGTTCTAATTCTCACACTTATTGCACCTCACATGACAGACACTCATCGGTAGCCTCTGCGGAGAGAGGTTCCCCGCCTGGTAAAGGTAAACCCCTTTTGGAAATTAGGCGCAGGGAACGGTGGGTTTAAGAAGTAATTAAGCGGACACGATCGCAAGCCTTTACTACAAACCTTTAATTATTCACACCCACTTACTGAGACAAAACCCAATCGCCTAAAAGTTGGTTTACTCTATCGGGTATTTCATCATGGGGACAATGACCGGCTGTTAAGAAATGTTCTGTGAGTTCAGGATAATATTGACGAAACTTTTGAGAACGTTCTCTAGCATTCATCCAAGGATCGGCTTCTCCCCACAACATCAACAAAGGACAAGTTAATTGCTTTAGTAGCACATCAACTTTTTCCCCTTGAGGACTGCTAAAGACTGAAACAAACACATCCAACGCGCCAGGATCGTCAGCAGGACGGGAAATTTCTTCTACTAATTGGTCTGTAATGGCATTTTTGTCAAGATAAACTTTTTCTAGGGTTTGGCGAATTACCCAGCGTTGTCGCACATACTGAAATAACAAAAACTGGGCTAAAGGTTGTTGAAAAATCCACTTAGTGCAGTCACCAAGAAGTTTCTGCAAATTAGCCGATTGTTTGGGAGCCTGAATTTCTGATTGTAAAGCTTCAGGCTCAGATGTGGGTTGGCTTTCGCTAAAGGGCCCTGCACTATTGAGCAAAACTAAACCAGCCGCACTTTCGGGATGTTGCGCTGCAATACACAAGCCAGCGTAGCCACCAAGGGAATTACCCGCTAATACTGCTTTTTGACCAATTACTTCAGTAATAAAATCATGAAGTTGGTCGCGCCACAAGTCGCCACTGTACTGCAATTTTGGTTTTGCCGATCGCCCGAATCCCAAAAGATCGATCGCAAATACTTCAAAGTCTTGACACAATCCTGTGATATTCTTGCGCCAGTGGTCTGTGGAAGCACCAAATCCATGTACCAAAAGCAAAGGCGGACGTTGCGATTGCTTCTCTCCCGCACGCACATAGTAAACATTGTGCCCGCGCCACTGCCAATATTTACCAGGAATTGGGTTTGTAGAGGGGGCTGTAGTTGCCTGCATGATTTAAATAAAGAAGTGTTAAGTAGCTTTTAATAATTGTAGGGCAGAGGAGCAGAGGGGGTAGTTTTTGACTTGTAAATAGTGATTTTTCCTTACTCAATCCGTACAAAGCCAGCGTTTCAGTCTTTGATTGTTACTACATGTTTAGCACTAACCTTTTTTATTTACTAGATTCGGTTTGTAGTCCTGCAACTAGTCTATAGTTCTAGGTATTAAAAAAAATAAATGCTTTCGGTTTATTTCTAAAGAAAGATGATTTAAATTTGTTAACCTATCTTAGGGCAAATAGAATAAAACTCAACTTAGACGATAAGATATGTGAGCAAGTAAAAATCACTTTACTAAGAGTCAAATATATGTTTAGCATCCTTTGGGGTATTGTTGTTGTACTGGTTGCTTTTTGGGCATTAGGATTAACACTTCATATTGCTGGAAATTTAATTCATGCAGTGTTACTTATAGCTATTGGGCTTGCCATTTACAACTTTTTCAAAGCCCGTGATGTGTGAGAATTTGGTCAATATGTAGTGATAATAAAGACTGAAATCCTTGCTTTAGAAGGATTGAGCAAGGAAAAATCACTACTAATTATTGACACATGACAAATGACAAATTGATTACAGGTAAAACTAAACTACTAGGGGTAATTGGACATCCGGTGGAACATTCGCTGTCGCCACTGATGCATAATGCAGCGATTGCTAATTTAGGATTAAATTACGTTTATCTTCCCTTTCCCATAGCACCAGAGAATTTAGAAGTAGCGATCGCAGGCTTTGCCGCTATTGGGGTTGTCGGCTTTAGTGTTACAATCCCTCACAAACAGGCAATTATGCCCCTCCTCTCAGAAATTACCCCTCTTGCCCAAACCATAGGGGCAGTAAATACTGTTAGTCGTCAAAATAATCAATGGGTGGGGACAAACACCGATATAGAAGGGTTTATCGCTCCTTTGCAGACAACCTATAAACAGGATTGGAGTCAGAAGGTAGCGGTAATTTTAGGCAATGGTGGCGCAGCTAGAGCAGTTGTAGCAGGTTGTCACCAACTAGGTTTTGCCAAAATTCTTGTTGTTGGGCGGAATATGCAGAGATTACAAGAATTCCGCCATAGTTGGAGTAATTCACCCATAGCGGAGAATTTGCAAGTTCACCAATGGGAAGAAGTTGCAAAGCTAATCCCCCAAGCGAATCTGCTGGTAAACACAACTCCCATAGGGATGTATCCCAATGTTGATGAGTCGCCTTTGAGTGGAGAGGAAATAGCAAATTTACCAACAGGCGCGATCGCTTACGATTTGATATATATCCCTAAACCGACGCAATTTCTAGAGCAAGCTGAAAAACAAGGTGCAATTGCGATCGATGGCTTAGAAATGTTAGTCCAGCAAGGGGTAGCAGCGTTAAAAATTTGGTTACAGCAGGAAAATGTACCTGTAGAAGTCATGCGCCAAGCTTTGCAAAAGCATTTGGGTTTTAGTTAATGGATAAATAATTACCCTAAGAGGATGTTTTAAAAGTCATCTTGTCGGATAAAAAATTTAGATCCCCCTAAATCCCCCTTTTTAAGAGGGACTTTGATTCCGGTTCTCCCCTTAAAAAGGCTACGGTGTACACACATCTCTATATAAACCCAAAATCGTTGGAGATCCCCCTAAATCCACGCCACTTGCTCCACTTGGGCGCAGTGGCTCCCCGATAAATTGGGGGACTTTAAGAGACTTTTGCCCCCCAATTTATTGGGGGTTGGGGGGATCAAAAGCCTATGAGGCCACTCTCAAAGACTTGTGTGTACACCGTAGCCTTAAAAAGGGGAGCCAGTACAGATCGCCAAGTACTTTTCAAACATCCTCTAACGCACCAAAACTTATAGAAATGAAAAATATTATCTCGATTGGTTGGAATAGTTGGTTAAAACAGCGCAAAGAATCTGTTTTACTATTTGATTCCATTGCTGCTGCTAGTGAGATTGCCCTTATGCTTAACAGTCAATGGGATGGCTGCAATGGTGTGATAATTGCTAAATGTGATGAGGTAGCTGTTAACACTGCTGCTAAACTATTAGAAGCTACATGGTGTTACGAAGGCGCTTCAAAAGCTGTTTTAAACAGAGTAACAACTGATGAAGTTTTACGCCGTTATGCAATGGGAGAAAGAAATTTTATTAATGCTAACTTAAAGTGTGCAGTACTTGCATCAATGAAGCTGAGTGAAATTAACCTAAGTTATGCTTTGTTGAGTTGGGCAAACCTAAGTCAAGCCAATTTAAGTAAAGCTGATTTAACGGCGGCAGACTTAAGCCAAACTAATTTAAATGGTGCCAATTTGAGTAAGGCGTACTTAATGAGGACAAACTTAACTAAGGCAAACTTACAAAAAGCTTCACTGAGGGGTGCTAATCTAAGTAGGGCTAACTTAAGTGAAGTTAACCTCACTGATGCAGATTTAACAGGAGCTAATCTATCATTAGCAGACCTTAGAGGGGCAAAATTCCACTTTTGCAATTTAAGTGGGGTTAACCTAACAGATGCAAAGTTAATTGAAAGTGACTTGGATTTTGCTCTCCAATGACTTTGCCTGGAAGCTATTACACGACTAAATATTAGTTCGATCGCTGTTGAGCCAGAGATGGCATAATGAATAATATTCAAGTTTGGATAATTGGAAAATAACCCTGCTTATTATCTTCCAAGGAGCGATCGCAAAACTCAAAGGATAAAGCGATCGCTAAAAATCACCTTGCTAGTTATCCTCTTGGAATTTGGCTTTAAGCTAGCGCTCCCTACTAGGGAACTTCTATTTTTCCTAATTTAGGTTAAGACTGTATGCACCTCAATGATGTTGTGATTGACCGTGCCAGCCTCAGCGATATTACTGGAATTATCAAGTTGGCCCAAGCCAATGATGCAGAACATGGTGGTATGTTGTTAGGTCATCTTGAGCCAGAAGCAGTAATAATGACTATATCTCAAATGCCGAGTGTTGTTGCCCGCAAAGATGGTCAAGTTGTCGGATTTTTACTCAGTTGGTTAAAGACAACTGCTAATTTACCAATCATCAAGGTGGTGTTACAAGCCTATGCTGGTACAAAAGATGCTTACTTGTATGGCCCCATCTGTG
This sequence comes from Nostoc sp. 'Peltigera membranacea cyanobiont' 213, assembly GCF_002245975.1. NCBI lineage: Bacteria > Bacillati > Cyanobacteriota > Cyanophyceae > Nostocales > Nostocaceae > Nostoc > Nostoc sp. 'Peltigera membranacea cyanobiont' 213. Next base: position 85,024 of record NZ_NOLI01000014.1, read on the forward strand.
TTGATGAAACCATGCGTGGGCAAGGTATTGCTGCGGGAATGTTCGCGAAGTTGAAAGATTTTCTACCAGAGCGAGAAGGAATACTGTTTATTAAAGCAAATAACGAAGCATCATTGCACGCACATCAAAAGATGGGTATGTGCAAAATAGGAGAGTTCACTTATGAAGGCAGTGGGTTTGTGATATTTGCGTATAATAGCTAACTATTCCAAATTTTAGCTAAATTTCACTTGCCAAGGCTAGAAAGATTTTTACAAAAGTAAAATGCTCCCTTTATATCTATCCTTGAGATGAACCTAATCCTTTCAATTTGCGAAACTCTTGGACAACATCTTTAATATCGCGTAATTCACCCTCAACTAAATAGTTTAGTTGCCGCATTTCGTCTGCCGAAATCTTCCCTGCAATGGACGCGATCGCAGTTCTTAATTGGGGATATTTTTTTAATATTTCTTGCCTAACAATAGGCACAGTTTCGTAAGGGGGAAAATAGTGCTTATCATCTTTTAAGACAATTAAACCCAAGCGAGAAATCTGCCCATCAGTAGAATTTCCCGCCACCATATCCACTTGTTTTTGAATCAAAGCACGATATATTAAACCCAAATCCATAATTTGGGGAGGTTTGGCAAAATGTAAATCATAAGTTTTTGCTAATCCCGGAAAACCATCTTCTCGTTCTAAAAACTCGTAACCAAAACCACCGCGCCACTGCGGTGTATATTGAGTAGCTTCTGAGAGAGTTTGAATATTGTAGCGTTTAGCATCATCACCCCGGACAATCATTGCAAAAGTGTTTTCAAAACCTAAGCTTGGCATCACTTCTAGATTAAATTTCTGGGCATAAGCTTGTTTTAATTTCTCATATACTTCTTTAGGATCGTTAACTGCCTTCTGCTTTAAAATTGCAGTAAAAGCTGTGCCTGAATACTCAATATAAGCATCGATTTTGCCAGCAGTAATCGCACTATGACAAACAAAAGAACCACCCAAACGAGGGCGACGAGATACCTTTAAATTAGTTGTTGCCTCAATTTGCTGTGCTAAAAGTTCACCTAAAATATCTTGTTCAGTAAAATCCTTAGAAGCAACAATAATATTGCCATCGCTGCTACTATTTGTATTTGGCGTGCAGCTAGCGATCGCTAATAACAAGATACAAGTTAAAAAGCACAATGCAAAAAATCTTTTCATTAACTTTTAATTTTTAATTTATTCTCCAACGAACCAATTCCAAAATCAGCCAGTAATGCAATTACCGCCGCCGGAACTGCACCAGCTAAAATTAACTGGTCGTTCACTACTGATATGCCGCGAAAAATAAATACTCCCAAACCACCAGCACCAATTGCGGCTGCAATCGTTGCAATCCCAATAGCAATTACCGTTGCTACTCGCACACCTGCTAAAATTATTCCCATTGCCAAGGGAATCTCAACTTGTAATAACAATTGTCTATCTGTCATTCCCATCCCTCTCCCAGCTTCTCTAATTGCTGGATCTACACTAGTAATACCTGTGTAAGTGTTACGAATTATCGGCAGCAAGGAATATACAGTCAGAGCAACAATTGCTGGTACTGCACCAATTCCGCCAATTATAGGAACAGGAATGAGTAAACCAAATAGTGCCAAACTAGGAATAGTTTGGAAAATATTTGCTATGCCGAGAATTGGTTGGCGAAGGTAAGTTTTGCGTGTAATTAAAATACCTAATGGAATGCCTACAAGTATGGCAATTCCAATTGCAATGCCTACTAAAAATAGATGTTCGAGAGTATGCTGAAGAATTTCTGGGGCATACTTAACAAGGAAGAAATTTTTCATAAATTTTCTTGGAAGGAACGCAGACATTGGAGAAAAGCAAGGCTTTCTGGGTGTTGCGATCGCATAAATTCATCTGTCGTCCCCAATACTACCAATTCTCCGCCATACATTAAACCAATTCGCGATGCCAAAACTAAGGCTTCTTGAATATCGTGGGTGACAAAAACAACTGTCTTACCTAATTCTTGCTGCAAATGCCGAAACTCTTGTTGTAGTTCTAGCCGCGTAATGGGATCGAGTGCGCCAAAGGGTTCATCCATCAACAACACTGGCGGATCTGCGGCTATTGCCCTGGCTACCCCGACTCTTTGCCTTTGTCCACCTGAAAGTTCGTGCGGATAACGTCCGGCGAATTGTGCTGGTTCTAAGCCGACTAATTTCAACAATTCATAAACCCGCGTTTTTATTTGTTTAGATTGCCAACCTTCTAAAGAAGGAACTAAACCCACATTGCGTTCTACAGTGAAATGGGGAAATAAACCAATTTCTTGAATGACATAACCAATTTTTCGCCGCAGTTTAATTTCGTCCCATTGAGTTGTGGGAATGCCATCAAATAAAACTTCGCCTTGTGTAGGTGTAAATAGGCGATTAATTAACTTCATTGTTGTAGTTTTGCCGCTACCACTGCGTCCAAGTAATACCAGTGCTTCTCCTTGATGGATGCTGAAATTGAGGTTTGACACCAATGGGCGATGATTGCGGCTAAAGGTGACATCGCGGAATTCGACAGCAGTTTGGTTATTTTGCGGCATTAGTGGCTTAGTATATGTAGTGGCGTTATGGCGTTAGCCTAACGCACCCCAATAAATTATAAAAACGGTGCGTTAGTCTTTGGCATAACACACCTTACTACTTTACTATGCCGTTTTATAGCGTTTCCTAATCACATGAGGTACATCATAGTCCC
>NZ_NOLI01000140.1:0-20318 GCF_002245975.1 Nostoc sp. 'Peltigera membranacea cyanobiont' 213
GTGGTTTCCATCTGAATATAGGTGGAGTCTATGGCGACTTCTTCAAACACCAGTTGCGGATTTTCATCGAAAGAGCCGAATGAATGAAGTTCTAGATCGACAGCAGATATTTCTGGGGACTGATGAGTAAATTCTGGAGCAAAATCTAAAGCTTCTGGTTGTTGCGATCGCATGAGATTTTCTTCTCCTGGATGCTGCCCAAACAAAAGTATTTCTGGCGTGGAGGTATTGCTGATTGCTGGGGAAATAGTTGAGTCACTGAGTGCTAATTCATCAAATAAATCATCTCCAGAATCTGATGAGAATATCAAATCTAGCTGCTCTTGGTGCTGGAAATTGATATCCAAATCTTCCAAGTCAAAACTGGCTAGAGGAGAAGATATAGTTTGTTGACTGTCGGCAAAAATATCATCAGTTGTAGCAAACAAACTCTCCTCTAATGCCCTTTCCACATTCTGCTCAATTAAGGAATCGAATTCGTTCTGCTCCTCTGTACTTTCTTGGTTCCAGAAGTTGCTCAGATCGTTTTCTGATTGAGAAAACTCAGGTGCTGTTGCTGGAGATGTATCAAATAAGTCACCTATTTCCGGTTCGCTTGTAGGCAGTAATGTCTGTTCTTCCATTTCAGCAAAGGGATTGTCCGAAGCCAAGCCTATTTGCTGGGGTAACTCTATGTAGTCACTAGGAGTAATTTCTTCTACCCAGTTTGCATTTCTAGTTTCGGATAATAAGTTATCAAAACTGTTTGGTTGGTTAATCGATAGTTCTGCACTGGCGAACGCTTCAGTTTCTGGTTGAGTCACTTCGCCTGTAGGCAATATTTCAGGATCATCATCTAGATCCAGTGTCAATGAATCTTCAAATATATCGTCTTTTTTGACACTAGCAAGCTGGTTTGTTTCACTAGAAATATCAATAAATTCTTGTAAATCTTCGGAAGAAGAATCTAAATTTATATCAAGTACGTTAATATCACTCAAATCTAAAGTCGTAGCAGATATTTGTTGATTTTGCGGTTCTGAAGTCTCTTTTTCGAGGAAATTGTCGCCAAATAACAAGGATAAATCTTCTGTTGTGGCTGTAGTTGCTGCTCGATCAAAGGAAAGTAAATCAGATAAATCGCTATGAGCATCCTCAGCGTCAGTGCTGCTGAAATCAATTCCAAAATCATCGGTAGCAACAATATCTAAGGTTTCTTCTTGATGCCAGCTTTCATCTAGTTCAGGAGTCTCACCTTCAAATAAATCCGCAAGGGTATTTAACTCAGCTATTCCTACCTCTGGCCCGTTGGGGTCAAGATTGTTACTGATTGGATGTGCTTCGTCATGTGTGGTGAAAGCAAAACTCGTGTGAGTTGCAGCGTTGAGTGGTGTCCCTTGTTGAACATAGGGGCGAACGCTAGCATCCTTGTCTAGATTAAGTTCTTCAGTAGTCTGGGCTAGGTTTAACTGCTTGGTGTTACCAGATAAAATTGGCTCTGACGCAGTTGATGATTCTCTCAAAACCGCAGCCTGTGCATCAAACAAATCAGGAGTAACTTCTAATAACTCAATTTCTGCCAAGCTCAAAAGTGCTTCTAGTTGCTGACTAATTGCAATTTCGGCTTCCCTACCTTGCAGGACTAATTCTTGAGCTTGCTTAATTTCGGTAATGACAATTTTAGCTAAAGTTAGATAACTATTTTCAGAATTGCCGATCGCACTGGCTGCTGCTTGACACAAACCACACCACTTGGACAAATTCCAAGTCTCACCAAGTTTGACTAACTGGTAACAGCATTGCTGAAGGTTTTGCCGAGTTGAGGGTGTTGTGGTTTGCTTAAACAGTTGCAACATTTCTCGCAGTGTTTGCAGCACTTGGGCTTGAAACTCGCCCCAATTATTATGTTCTTTAGCCATAACTGGCGATCGCACAGAGTTAGCGAGTCCGCGTTCGTCTCGTCCTTGCTGAGGTGCTACTGAGACAGATATTTCTGGAGATTCATGATGAGTGTCTTCTGCCAAACTGGGAATATCTCGCCGCAGGAAAATTTCTGTAAGTGTAGAGACATTCTCTAAAGAGTTTGTGTGTAGTTCTGTTGCATCAGTACTGCTAGATGCTCCAATTTTTCCTTGTTGTACAAGTAGTTCTAAATGCTCATACAGCCATTGAAAGACAGGCTCAGTTTCTGACATTAAAGTATTAGCTGCATCTTCAGAAAGACCATAAGGCCCGCTCAAATGCTCTAACAGCGATTTCAGGGTATCAGATACACCAAGAAATAAAGACTCTAACTTTTGGTCAATCTTAACCGGATTATCTTTAAGAACTTTGAAACAATCTTCCAGACGGTGGGAGGTATGCTGGATGCTAGTCAATCCAAGCATCGCGGCTCCTCCTTTTATGGAGTGAGCCGCCCGGAAGACTTCACTGATCATTTCCGGGTCGTTCAAGGTACCTTCTAGATTCAGTAACCCCTGCTCAATGGTATTCAGGTGATCCCTGGCTTCTTCGATAAAGTAACCCAAAATCCGCTGTTGTTGTTCCGGCAGCATAGCAAAAGTTATGAGTTATGAGTTATGAGTTGTTAGTCATTGGTCATTGGTCATTGGTCATTGGCAAATAACAAAAGGACAAATGACAATTTATCTAGTTTCCATAGTTTCCACTCGGAAACGTTCAACGGAAGCGATCAAGTCACGGGATACACCTACTAAGTGTTGTAGGGCACCTGAAACTCGCTGTGCTTCTTGAGAAGTTTCTTGTGCAGTGAGTTCTACTGATTGCATTACGTGAGCGACGGCGCGGGAGGTTTCAGTTTGTTCCACAGTGTCGCTGGTAATGGAGCGCACAAGAATATCAATGCGATTCGCCACTTGAATAATGTTTTCAAGCGATCGCTTGGCTTCTTCTGCCAATTTTGTCCCTTTAATTACTTGTTGTGTGCCTTCTTCCATCGCGGTCATTACAGAACCTGTTTCGCTCTGGATTTGCATCACAATTTGTTCAATTTCCTTGAGGGATTTCGCAGATTTATCTGCTAATTGGCGCACTTCGTCTGCGACGATCGCAAACCCGCGTCCAGCTTCTCCGGCTCTTGCCGCCTCAATACTAGCATTGAGTGCTAATAAGTTGGTTCTGGAAGCAATCTGAGAAATCAACGCCACAATTTTAGAAATTTCTTGAGAAGATTCCGCCAGCCGCTTCACTTTGCGAGTGGTTTCGGCAACGGTTTCTCGGATTTCTAAAATCCCCGCCACAGTATTTTCTACTGCTTCGCCACCTTTGAGAGCGATCGTACTAGCATCACGAGCAACGGTTTCAGCTTCCCGCGCCGCCTCTGCTACGCGCTGAATCGAGTCAGTCATTACCTGTACAGAATTCAGCGTCACTGCTAACTCTTCTGCTTGACGCAAAGCATCACTAGATAAGGCTCTAGCAAAGGTTTCAGAGTTGGTTGCACCTTTTGTTACATCCTTCGCTGCCACTTTTACTTGTTGCACAATATCCCGCAGGTTTTGAATTGTCAGGTTAAAAGCGTCAGCTACGGCTCCTAATACGTCGGCTGTCACTTCCGCTTGGACTGTTAAATCGCCTCTAGCGGCTCCTTCCACATCATCCAAAAGGCGAATTACCTGGCGTTGCAGGTTTTCTTTAGCCTCCTCTTGTTCATCGGCTTTGCGTTGGGCTTCACTTGTCGTCGTGAAAATTACCCGCGCCATTTCGTTAAAACCAGTGGCTAAATGCCCCAATTCATCTTCGGAAAACACCGTAGCTTGAGCATTCAAATTTCCTTGGCGTACAGCTTCAAACTGAGCTTGCAGATCGTCAGTTGTGCGCCGAATTTGTTTGAGTGCAAAATTCCCCATGAAGCCTGCGGTGGCAAAACCTGCAATTCCAGCTGCTAGAGACATTGCCCAACCTGTGTTTCGGACTGATTCTCGTTGGGGGGCTGGCGAAAATGTGGTGGCGACAAAGCTAACAGTGGCTACTACTAGCGCTGAGACAATGCCCACGCTTCCAGCAATTAACCATTGTTTCCTTTCTATGGAGGCATTCTCTAATGGTGCTAACCAGCCTTGCTCGACGCTAACGTTGGGTTCTAGTTTCGAGACATCTGTTTGGCTAAAGACTGGAACTCCTTCATGGGAACCAGTCATCGTGAATAGTTCTTCTTCGCGATCGGCTGCATTACTTCCAGAAGCCTCCGCAACTTGAGAACGCCCACTACCACTAGTTTCTGCTGGAGCAGAATACATTGCTGCATCACCAAAGTTAGAATCTTCTTCGATCAGGTCAAACCCTGGAATGTTGCCTAAATCGTCAAATTCCTCAAAGTCATCTAAAAAATCGATATTGCTCTTAGAATTTTCTCCATTCAGTATATTGTTTGAGTCTTCATAAGAGCTTGACCCCTCTGAGCCAAAGGCAGACTCAAATGCTTCCATATCAAAGTTTTCATCGTCATCAAATTTATTTTTGCCGATGCTTGTACCTGATTTCAATTTCTTGTCTTCTAGAGGTATATTGCCACTAAAAGATGAAGGCTTATCAGATAAATTCGGCTGAAAGTCATCCTCTGCTTCCAAATCTTTTGACTTCAACCAATCATGGGCTTCGGTTTCCGGTAAATCATATTTACTGTTGTTATTTGTACTTGTCGAACTATTTACAAGTTCTTCTTCGACAACAATAAGTAAAGTCTCATCTCCAAAATTCGATTTTTTATATTCTAAATTCCCAATCCTAAGCTCTGGAGACTTTGGCTCACTCAACAAATCAGAGAAGTTATTGTCGCTATTACTAGTTTGGGAGTTAGAAAATGAAAAGTTATTATTGTCAATAGCTGAATTTTCGGGAGTAGAATTTATCTCATTCTCGGAAAAATGACCATTTACTAATGATTCATCATGGCTATCTTCCGATCCATCCTCCTGCCAAAAAGCAGGTAATTCTAATTCTGTTTTTTCCTCATAATTACTGCTATTTAAATCCAACTCCTCTGATTCTTCATCCAAAGCAAAAGGGTCATCACCAAAAGCTGTAGAAGAATCTGATATTTTCCTCGTTCCAATACTATCTTCTGTGGGGATGTCAAATGGACTATGAGAAGATAGTTCTTCAACCTCATTCCCAGTTTCTTGATGTTCTCCAAAAAAGTTCAAATCAAGATTTTTACTGTCAAACTCTTCACTAACCCCCAAATCTTCTAATTCTGGTTCGCTATATGCCAGTGGATCGGATATCTCTGAGGAATTTATTTGTTCTTGATTTCCTGATGTATCAATCTGCCCGCCGAATGACTGTAAATATTGATTGATATTCTCAATTCCATTATTGGCAAAACCAATAATTTCTTGCTCATTAGTCAAGCCTAAGACCTGTTGATATTCTTCTTTTGCTACATCATACTGCTGTAAAACATAGTAGATGTGACCTCTTAACAAATGAGTGTTGGGGTCATCTGGTAAATTTTGCACCACTTGGTCAACTAAAGTGGCTGCAACCTCATAATTTCTTTGCACATAGGCGGTCATCGCCTGTTGATATGTTGGCTCGTAATTATCAATACTTGCTGCCATTTCCTCCTCCAATTTCATCCTGCCCACCTAGCACTCCGTACAATTGCCATTTGATCGAGCAGTCGTAGACACTGATTATTTTTAGCACTTAGTAACCACTCTCCCCGTAAAAAAGGAACCATAGTATCTGGAACACTAGTTGGTGGCATGAGATTCTGGACATCCAACCAGTCCATACCTCCGATTTCTTCTACTGCTAAACCCACTATTGTGTCTTGCTCTTCGATGGCAATCACCGAAATTTCAGCTCTATCCGTGTTTAATGCACTTGCTTCTCCCAGAAATTGACCCAAATCAGCCACCCAAATAACTCGACCTCGTAAATTTAGAGTACCCAAAAGTAAAGGAGAAGCATTAGGAATCGGGGTGATTCTATCAGGACTTAGTTCAATTACCTCCCGAATGCCAGTTGCTTGTAGTGCAAACTCCTGATGCGAGGGAATGTAAAATCTCAAATGTAACTCACCTTCAGGACTTTCTACTTGTAATTCTGGTCGGAAGTGGTCTTGACCGCTACCACTTAAAAAGTCCGGTTTGCTGACCATATTGCTTTTATCCTTATCCTCGCAGCAGTTGTTTGACTGTTCCTACCAATTCGGTTGGTTGAAACGGTTTGGCTATGTAGGCATCTGCACCCTGCTTCATGCCCCAATAGCGATCGAATTCTTCGCCTTTGGAAGAACACATCACCACAGGGACATTTTGGGTTTTTGGATCGGATTTTAACCGCCGACAAACTTCGTAGCCGTTCATCCGGGGCATAACAATATCCAACACCACTAAATCAGGAGGTGCTATTTGAATTGCCTCCAATGCTTCTAATCCATCACTAGCATGGGTAACTGTTAGTCCAGTTGCTTTCAGGAGGTCTGTAATCATCTCCCTTTGTGCGATACTGTCTTCTACAATCAGAACTGTACTCATAAATGTCTATTTACCTCCTGATGTAAACGTTCCGATTTGGAACATTCCCTGATTCCTCCGCAAGTATTAACTGTATAAATTAATTGTATGTTCTCACTATTTTCCTGGATACTGAGGTTTCATTAAGTTGGCTGACTCTGTGATAACATCTTTTAACTGATCTTTTAGTAGATCAACAAGTTTATGTTTTTCCTCAGTCCCTACTCCCTATTCCCTACTCTCCATTTTCATAGGATTCTATTTTGAGATATTTCTCTACGAGCATGAGTAATTCAGTGTCTGTAAATGGTTTTGTTAAATAATCTGTAGCTCCGACCATCCTAGCTTTGACTCGATCGATAAATCCATCTTTACCAGTGAGCATAATAATTGGTGTGAGCCGAAATGCTGTGGAATGCCGCAGCATGGCGCAAACCTCGTACCCCTCCAATTCCGACATGGCGATATCGCATAAAATTAAATCTGGTTTGAGTTGAAAAACCAGACTCAGTGCCTCTAAGGGATTGGTGAGAGCGATCGCTTCATAACCCTGTGGTTGTAAGATCGAATTTATAGTCTCACCGATGGCGATCGCATCGTCAATACATACTATCCGCCCCCTGCGTTTTCCCTTCAATTCCCCGCTATCGGTGTGGGTATCTGATTTAGCTGTAACTGAATATACTAGTTGTAGCCAACTCTGTTGCACGTATGGATATATTGCCTTAGCAACTGTCAAAATGTCTCGGTTGAGATAGCGAGACAGTTGACGCAAGGTTGTTTTACCATCAGCCCAATGTTTTAATTTCTCTACAGTTGCTTCTGGTAGTGAAGATTGTAGCTGAACTTTGTCAGATAGCATTGGTAATTGTTCGGGAGACTGAATGTGTGGATACAATTGCTTCCACTCTTGCACCTGCTTTGTAATTTTTGTAACAAATGGAGCAATCTCGAAAGTGTTTAATTGTGGGGCAAGTGCCGCACCTTGATGAAAAATGAAGTTCCCTTGGTGTAAACTCAGCAGATCGAAGAGAGTTTCATGCACCAAGCCGTGAATGATACTACCAGCTATCTTGGGGTTGATAATATTCCGCTCCAAAAGTGCCCACAGATAGGCATACTCTGGCGAGTCGGTTGATGGTAGAGAGGCAATTTGTTTGTCGGTGAGTCGCATCTCGACTCGATAATGACGTAAATAATCGTTAATTCTGGATAAACTACTCTCACCTTCTTGGCAGTAGATAATTTGACCATTGAGGAAAAAGACGAACCAAGACTGTTGTTTGGGGCGATAAATGCTTGCTCCCTCTCCACTCAGCTTGTTGTTATGGTGAGAGCTTTGAGCTTCTACCCATAGTTGGCCTGTTCGCTGTCCCAACTCAATCAATTGCAGGATACTGCAAATATCAATTTCACTTAAATTTCCCTGCATTTACCTAAAAAGTACTCCTTTTATTGATTAATTGTGTCCCGCAATTTTTCCTTTTTTTGAGTAAGTAGTTTAAGTATTAATTATGGAGTATTGAAAAGATTTTTACCTTTTTTATTATTGCTATATCATCTGTTGTATCCATAGACGGGTAGCGGCTACTCTGCGAGAACCCCAAAGGCGAACCCGCATGGGTACGAGAACTACTATGGATTCAGCTAGAACCCTTAATTTTTCGTAATCCACTTTGACAAAGCTAGTGTTAACACGGAAGTCATCATCACTGTCATCAGTACAGAATATAAAGGCGCGACCACTCGCTTTTATAAGTATCAAGACGTAATATATCGCGTCTATAGTTTTGTCTGTCTTGTTCTCCTAAACTTGGGTTCAGTGAGACAAGTTAACAGAATTATTTAAGGAATATCCCAAAAAATGAACTTTAAGTGCATCAAGAAAGGACTAACGGTGTGCTGTATTTAGCAGAAGTACAAAAACAGAAAGGTGGTTTACTCAGTGGCGGTGGCAAAACTGAACTGAAATTGCTAGCTTGTCAGCGAACTGACCAGAATTGGAATACTGTGTCGGAAGAAGTAATTGCTGCTGAGGACGCAAGCAAATTAAATGATGGCGCTTTGGTACTGGTTGAACTGAATCCAAATCGTCAAGTGCAGCGAATTCAAGAAGCAGGGCGGCCACTAGTCAATATTTTGCAGAATTTTTCCCGCCAATTGGAGAAATTTAAGCTCAAGGAAGATGAAATCGATCAGTGGAAACAGTCGTTAACGTTTCAGGCGCAAGAGTTGAATCGCCGTGAAATGGACATGGAAGTACGCTCAGAACAGTTGCAAAATATGGAAGAGGAGTTGCAACAACTAGAGCAACAAAAACAAGAAGTTGATACATCCCGCCAAGAAATTGAACGGTTACAAACAGAAGTTGAACGCAACCGCCTAGAATTGGAAGGCGCTTGGGAACATTTGCGGGGTGAGCAACGCCGCCTAGAGGAACATCAAGCGGATTTTAAACAAGGGATGGTTTTGGATGAAGAGCAAAGTCGGGTAATGAGTGAGTTACTCGATCGCTTATCTAGTCGCGTAGCTCCCACGGAAACAGTCAGAGAACACCTGCATCTAGCCTTTGAATTGGTGGAAAAGCAGCAAGCAACTCTTACTCCACACTGGCAAAAACTAGAAGAGCAAAAAACTGCGATCGCCCAACAGCAAACAGAAGTGGAGCGGTTGTCACAAACATTTAGCGATCGCCAAAATGCGTTGCAAGAAGCACAAAATACTCTAGTTCAGCAAACGGCCCAATTGCAGATAAATACAGCAGACCTTAGCAGCAAGCAAGAGTATGCGCGGATAATCAAAGATCAGTTAAGAAATGCGGAAGAGTTATATCAACAAATTCACACTTTAGCTGCAACGTCTGGTGATGTAGTTCTCGGCCAGCAAGCTAATGTGGAAGCTTTGGATAAAATGTCTTTAGAAGAACTACAAAAGATAGTCCAAGACTTGCAGCATAAGCTGCAAATAGATGCTAGCTTTGTTCACGATCAAGAACAAGAACTGACATATAAACAAGAAGCTATAGAAGAACTGCAAAATAAATTAAGCCAAGCATCTGACCAGGATCACATCAATTTGGAACTGGAATTAACGGATGAAAAAGACCTCTATCAGATGCTAAACTCCAGTTTGGTGGGACAACGCCGTAATATGTTACAGCATCAGAAGTTTCTCAAGCAACACCAAGCTGTATTACTACGGCGACAAGGACATCCTGTTGTTGAGGAAGAAGAGGGTAATAAAGTTAATTTAGAACCGGTTCTGTTACAGATTGAAACCCAGCGACAACAATATTCGCAGGAAATCCAAAAGCTGGAACGTGAAATCGATCAGATCCGTTCTGGTATTGAGCTAAATCAAGGAATGATTGACAATCAAACTCACGATTTGGATGAAAAGCGCCAAGAACTGAAAGCGATCGAAGAAAATTTGCTATCTCTACGAAGAACAACTGCTGAATATTCTGGTCGGGTGAATCTTTATCAAGAAACACTCCAACCAATTCAGGATTCCTTGGATGGATTACGGCAAAAGCTGCAAGGAATTGCAGAATCTTTGGAGCAATTCCAGGAAACTGGCGATCGTCAAGTCCAAGGGATCGCTCAGTTACGCCAAACTCTCCAGAGTCTAATGCCTCAGCCAGAATTGTTAGCGTCATAAAGAGTGCTGAGTTAAGAGGGGCGCAAATAAGTCCCTCTTAACTATTTCAAATAAATCCAGTCGCCTTCTACTTGAGCGATCGCCCCACCAGGAAATGGATCGGTTTGCGATCGGGCTTCAGCCCTAACTTATTTTTTTCGGGCTAAAGCCCAACTACGAACTATGAGCTTAATTATTCCATAAATAAAGTAGATTCTACATTAAAAAAATCTCCCAGCTTACGTGCTTGTTCTGTATTTATCTTCTCTTGCCCATTTAAAATATTATTAACCAAATTTTCTGTTCCTAAAACTGCTACTAAATCATCTCTACTTCTCTCAGATTCCTCTAAAAGAAATAACAACATAGATACAGGATTATTCTGCTGCATTGGCTGATAATATTCCTGTTCAAACTTTTCAATTAAAGTAATTAATAACTGATAAAGTTCGTCTTCTTCTGGGGTGCGTTCCCGGTGCATTAAATCTTCTACTATCTTTAAAGCTTGCTCATTTTCAACTTCACTTTTTATCAGTTTGGGAAGATAAGCTGTTAATAATTCCTTGTATTTATCTGGATTAAAAGTAAGGGTCATCTTTCCAGTTCTCCTTATCATATTCCGCATGTGTGAGGATATATTTAATATAAATTAACTGTCCTTGATAATCTATACTAACAATCAAACGATATTTATTTCCTTTAATATTGAATACTGTAAAGTTACCAACAGCTTCAGCTTTAATAAAAATTTGCTGTACTTCAACTAAATTTGACCATTTCGTTTTAGTGGCGACTTTATACCAATTGCTTAATGCTTCCTGACAATCTGCATGGCTTCCTGCATATTCTCTGAAGTTTCTAAAACTAATAATGTGCATCGTCTCTGATAACAAAAAGAAGAGAAAAGTAATTATTTGAAGCAGATCCAGTCGCCTTCTACTTTAGCGATCGCACCACCAGGAAATGGATCGGTTTGCGATCGGTTTGGCGCTATAATTAAAGCCGTTAATTTCTCAATGTGTTCAAAACCGGGGGCATCAGTCAGTATTTGCTGCAATACCTGACGCATCACGCGACGTTGCAGTGCCAATGGTGCTTTCTGCAATACCCGACGATTTAACCGTAAGGGAAGAAGAGTAAGGGAATCTTCTTCATCCCCAATAGCCAATGCCTTTTGGCGCAACTGCTGGGCTGCTTTTTCTAAATATTCTACTTCTGCTTGGAGAAGTTCTGCTGTTTGGGCTAAAGCTGATTCTACTTGAGGATTAAAATTTTCTCGCAAATATGGTATTAACTCTTGGCGTATGCGGTTGCGGGCGTATCGCAAATCTTGATTTGTGGAATCTTCCCAAATTGGTAATTTAAATTCTTGACAAAATTGCTCTGTTTGTATGCGAGTAATTTCTAAAAGTGGGCGCACTAGCATAATGCTTGCAGTTAGAGGGCGTTGCCAAGTCAGGGCTTGTAAGCCATCAGCACCAGTACCGCGAATTAAATTGTAGAGGAGAGTTTCGGCGCGATCGCTGGCGGTGTGTCCTGTAACTATATACTGATAATTATTTGCCTGAGCGATCGCACTTAAAGCTTGATAGCGCCAATCGCGTGCAGCAGCTTCACTATTTATCGGTTCGTTGGCTGTTTCTAAATAAAAGGATGTACCCCAAGTTTTCGCTAAATTTTCGACGTGATGAGCATTAGCTTGCGAGTCAGAACGCCAGCGATGATCGCAGTGAGCAATAGCTAAATCCCATCCCCATTTGGATTGTAAATCTAAAAGTAATTTTATTAAACACAAAGAATCTTGTCCGGCGGAGACAGCGACTAATAGACGCTGGTTGCGCTCAAATAAGTGGCGCGATCGCATTGTGCGATGAATTTTTGCGTGTAGGGGAGTCCATACCATTTTTTTTCAGCGCACACAGACAAAGATAATTTTCTATTATATCTGTGTAGATAAACTTTGGTATTAGTTTTTACCTTCCTTTAGTTGCTGCCGAAGATCGTCAAGGGGGGAGTTTTCCTGTTTGATGTCTAATCGACGATCTTCGATTTCATCAGGGCAAAATTCTAGGCTCACTCTAATTTTACCTGTTCGCCATTGTTGACCAGGTATTAAAACACAACATTCAAATCCTTCTCTAAATACTCTTGATCCTGATGATGTACAGTATTCTGCCCAAATTTTCTTGATTTCCTTTAATAACTGAAAGACTATTTGAGTGCGGGGTAAATTTTCAAATGCTTCTTGGTGAAAATGTACAACATCATCATCAGGATTTAGAGGCTCCCATTGATCGTTCATAGTCAATCTTCTGTAACTAAATTTATAGTTCCCAAAAGATAGGAATTAATTAGAACTTCTTATAGTTTTTGGATTTGACTTGCAGCTACAATTTCTTTAACAGTTACCGCTAGTTCGGGGAAAGTACTAGAAATAATACGGTCATTGCCTGTAAACTTTTGGACTTGGTATTGACCATTAACCAATTGATAAACAAAAATCGTGGGGAGTTTGGGATTACCGAGATAAGCACGAGAAGCGATCGCCAGATAATCTACAATCCAATATTCAATGATACCAAGTCGCTGATACTCATCTAATTTGTCAACGTAATCATCATCCCAGTTTGTTGAGGTAACTTCTACAGCAAGTTGAATCGCCTCAATCAGCGCCCCGTAAGCTAAAACATTGCTGTTCCACTGTGATGCACTAACTACGCTCACATCTGGATTTCTGCCTTGTTCTTGCCCAGCATCAGTAAACGTTTTGATGATGATATCTTTGTCAGCAATATATTCATGTCCCAAGCGTCTAATTTCATCATTGAAGGCAAGCATTAAAAACCTGGACACATTCTTATGCGCTCTAGTTACCTCTACTGGTATAATCTCTCCCTTGAGTAGTTCGTAAATGCCACCATTAGGGTATTGCTCTAGAAACTCTTCAAAAGTTAGTTTTTTAACTGGAGTCTGAACCATATTATTCACCTGCTAAAAAAGGACTTAAATAATTCGTAATTCGTAATTCGTAATTCGTAATTAAACCCCTAAACTTTGTTAAAGTAATTTTTGAAAGTCAGATTCAATCTGGGTTTCCTTATATCTTGTGCCTGGCTACTAGAAGTCGCGGCTACACAGACAAAACCCACCTCCGTGGGTTAAAAACCTTTGATTTTCTCTTAGTCCACGGAGGTGGACTTCGTTTGTATAGCCGCGATTTCTAATCGCCAGGACTTACAAGAAGTGAGTTTCCAGGTTTGCATCTGTTGCCTTATTTTAGACAATTGGTACAACACTTTGTAATCCTCTCTGCGTCTCTGCGCCTCTGCGTGAGATAAAAATACTATATAAATTCGCAGCTAACTTTATGCCACAAATTCAAATCGCAATCGAAGGCGAAGACGCACCAACAGCAGCCGAAGCATTGCTAGAAATCGCCGGAATATCAGGAACCTACGAAGTACCAACCCAAAGAGAAGGGACTCTAGCAGCTATAGCTACTATTATTGGCATTGTGGGTGGTGTTGCGGCTTTAGCTGAACAAATTCGCAAATGGTATCAAGAATGGCATAAATCTCATCCTGGGAAGCAATTTGATGTGGTAATTCTTGACCCTGTTACTGGAAACAGGATTTTACTCGAAGAAGCTACTATAGAGGAAATCACGGAAATCCTCAAATCTATCAGCAAATAAGTGCAAACTATCCGCATTCAACTTCGGGAAAGTACGCAGGAAACAGTTGAACTCAGGTATTGGCTACCTCAAATAAAACACTATGAATCGCGTCGCCTGAAATTAGCAGAAATCGCTGATTTCCTTAAGCAAGGCGAAGACGATTACTATAAACCTCTGCCCTATTTACCAGGAATCGGGCAGCAGTTATTTTTTTGGTTGGATGGGGATGGACGGTGGTTGAGTCGGGGAATTGCTAACTGTCTCGGTGAGGGGTTGGTAATTGCTATTGATACCGATCAAAAATTGGCACATCTACCTTGGGAAGTGCTGCATGATGGTGAGGATTTTTTGGTGAAGCGGGTTAATCCAGTGGTGTTACCTCTGCGCTGGATTGAGAAAGAAACGGAACCGTTTTCTGTGGAAGCACGACAATTGCGAGTATTGTTTATGGCAACCGATCCGGAAGACGTGCAACCAAAGTTAGAGTTTGAACAGGAAGAGGCGAGAATTCTGGCTGATACGCGAGATTTTGCTGTAGATTTGCGGGTGGAAGAAAGCGGTTGCGTTAGCGAGTTGGGTAAGGTGTGGAGTCGCTATTTTAATGACTTTGATGTGTTTCATCTTACGGGACACGCTTCTATTAGTCCTGCTGAAGCGGAAAAGAACCCCACCCCCAACCCCTCCCCGCAAGCGAGGAGGGGGGAAGATTTGGAGGCGAATACGCCTTATTTTATTACGGAGACGGAAATTGGCGATCGCCACGAAACCACAGCCGCAGAACTGGCCGAAGTCTTCCGGTTTCGTTTTCCCAAGTTGGTGTTTTTGTCTGGGTGTCGGACTGGACAAGCACCAGATAAAGGGGCTGTCCCTTCAATGGCTGAGGCACTAATTGCACAAGGGGCGAGGGCGGTTTTAAGTTGGGGGCGGCCTGTGGAAGATCGGACAGCTACAGCCGCCGCCGCGCACCTCTACGGGAAATTGGCGGCGGGATATCAATTAGCTGAAGCACTCGCTAGCACTTACCAGCAGTTGTTTAAACAGAATGTGCGTGACTGGCATTTGTTGCGGTTATATGTCCAGGGAGAATGTCCGGGTGCGTTGGTGGAAGTGTTGGGAGATGTGCCACCCTCTGCGCCAGAACCTGCATACCAACAGTTTTTAGATCCCGATACCCAACTGGTGCGGGTGGCGAAACCCTCTGAGTTTGTTGGGAGACGGCGGACTTTGCAACGTTGTCTCAAAGCGATTCGCACTTCATTAGGGGTACTAATTCACGGACTGGGGGGTGTGGGTAAGAGTACTGTGACGGCGCGACTTCTGGAAAGGATGGTTGGCTATCACAGGCTGGTGAACTTTCGGCAACTGGATGAGGACAAACTGCTCAAAACCCTTGCTGAACAATGTACCTCGGAACGGGGGCATGAAATTCTCAATGGCAAGTTACCCTTGATGCAGCGCCTCACCAAGTTTTTCACTGAAGGACTGAATTCCAATGAACAGCGCTTTGCCTTTGTGCTGGATGACTTTGAGGCAAATTTGGATTTACGAAATGGGGTTTATGTCTTGCAACCACAAGTTGTGGATGTACTGCTGGCGTTGCTGAAGGCGATGCAAAATTCCCAACTTCCCCACAAGGTAATTATTACCTGTCGCTACAATTTCACTTTGTCGGAACTGAATCATCGTCTGTACCGCGAACCTTTGGGGGCTTTGGGTGGGGCAGATTTAATTAAAAAGTATAATCGTCTGGATTCCTTTAATGGCAGTTGGCAATTTCAGCCAGATTTGCCGGAACGTGCCAAACAAGCAGCAGATGGAAATCCTCGGCTGTTGGAATGGTTAGATAAGATTTTGCAAAATTCCCCGAAGTCGCCAGAAGCGGAGAGGGGAGTTGAGATGATTCTGCAAAAGATGGCAGATAAGGAAAAGGAATTTCGTGAGGATATTTTGGCTGAGGTATTGCTGAAGCAGCAAACTCCAGCTTTGCGTCTTATGCTGGGGAAGTTGTTGGTGTATGAGTTACCTGTTCCTCTAGCTGCGATTTCCCCGATTTGTGAGGATATCTCAAGTTGGGAAAGTCATATTCAACGCGCTGAAATTTTGGGTTTGTTGGAAGTTACCCTCACCAACAACACAGAGAGGTTGTATCGTGTTCCCCGGATTTTGTCACCGTTGCTAGAGTTTCCAGAAAACCCCAAGGGTGAAGAGTTGTATAAACAAGCTGCACAAATTTTGTGTCGCCTGTGGTGGGAAGAGGCGGAAGGTGCGACGGAAGCACAAACGTTAGAAATTCATCGTTTGGCGTTGCTGGGGAAGGATGAAAAAATTGCGGCGAACATTGCCAGTTCTTTAGCAGAGAACTGGAAAAATAAAAGCCGTTTTCGGGAAGCAATACATCTATACAAATCAACCTTAGAAATTACTACAAACTATATTGTTCTCAACCAAATTGCTTATTGTGAACACCAAATGGGTGAGGTTGATCGAGCATTAAACTATTACCAACAAGCTTTAAATCTTTGTCCTGCAGAAGACGTAGCAGAATTAGCATCAATTTATTATCATTTTGGGATACTAAAAGCGACCAAAGGGGAAGTAGATGAAGCGATCGCACTTTTCAATCAGTCTTTGTCAATAAATGAACGCATTGGTAATGTCGAAGGCAAAGCAGCGACGTTGCACCAACTGGCACGTATCTACGCCAACAAGGGGGAAGTGGATGAAGCGATCGCACTTTTCAATCAGTCTTTGTCAATAAATGAACACATTGGTAATGTTCTAGGCAAATCGGCGACGTTGCACCAACTGGCACGTATCTACGCTGATAAAGGGGAAGAGGAGCAAGCAATCGCACTTTTCAATCAAGTCCTTGAAATAGATGAACGCATTGGAAATTTCCAAGGCAAAGCGGAGAATTTGCACCAACTGGGAAATATCTACGTCAACAAAGGGGAAGTGGATGAAGCGATCGCGCTCTACAATCAGTCTTTGGAAATAGATGAACGTATTGGATATGTCCAAGGCAAAGCGGCGAATTTGCAACAACTGGGAAATATCTACGCCAACAAAGGGGAAGTGGATGAAGCGATCGCACTCTATAATCAGTCTTTGGAAATCAAAGAACACATTGGAGATGTCCGAGGCAAAGCGGCGACGTTGCACTGTCTGGCAATTCTCTACGCCAACAAAGGGGAAGTTGAGGAAGCGATCGCACTTTTCAATCAGTCTTTGGAAATAAATGAACGTATTGGTAATGTCCAAGACAAAGCAATGACTCTGTGGTGGCTAGGAGATTTGGCAGAACAACAGGGTGAATACACTAAAGCGATATCCTATTTGCAACCAGCTTTAGAGATTTTGCAGCGATTGAAGTCACCGGATGCTGAAAGTGTGAGTGCAAGTCTTGATAGGGTGATGGGTAATTCGTAATTCGTAATTCGTAATTACAGCACCAAAAGATTTTTTATCTCATGCAAAGGCGCAAAGACTCAAAGAAGAACGCAAGAGTGTTTTCTAAATAAATGAAAATTGCTGTAATGAGTCTTTAATACTCGTAGACGAGTCTTTTATACTCGCGCGAGAGTCTTTGATACTCGTGAATGAGTCTTTGATACTCGTGGACGAGTCTTTTATACTCGTGAATGAGTCTTTGAACTCCGTTAATGAACCTTTGAGCTTCGTTGATGAGCCTCGGAGCTTCATTTGTGAACCTCGGAGCTTTATTCGTGAACCTCGCAATGTTGTACGGTTAAGGCAAGAGACGCGATTATGGGATTTATTGCGTCTTTGCTCCCTTTTTCAAATGAGATAATCAGGATGTACACCGAGCGATGTCTAGAACGGGCTACGCCTACGCACTTTTCAATCAGTCTTTAGAAATAGCGGTATTTTAATTAATGAACCAATTTTCTATGTTTATACCATCAAAATCTTGAAAATCTGCTACATTATTCGTTACTAAAATCAAGTTATTTTTAACTGCAATACTCGCAATTTGCCCATCAATAAATCCAGGATTTTTACCAATTTTTGATAATCTAGCTCTTTCCTGAGCATGATATTGTGCAGATTTTAGATCGTAATCAAATAAAGGGATTTCTGCTAAAATTACGTTGTTGATATAATCCTCTATATCTTGACGTTTTTTAGAAATAGGAAGACGTAAACAACCATATAACATTTCATGGATAACTAGGATAGCTGTGGCTGTTTCTTGTCTATATAACCTTAGCTTTTCCATTACTTTCTCGTTGGGATGAGGTCGTTTAGCCTCCGACAAAATATTAGTATCTAGTAAATAATTTAGACTCATAAATTAACTTCTCTTCCTGGTGACTTATCCCGGAGATTTTCAAAAGTGTCATCATCAATACTTTCTAAATCAACCCTTTGTCTAAAGTCTTGTAAAGCTGACCAAAAATCAATAATGTTTTTACTTTCTCTTAAACTTTTTTGATGTCCAGATATAGAAAATGGTTTTTGAAATGATAATTTCTCTTTGAGAAATTGAATAAAATCTAAAACTTCTTGCTGTTTATCTGGTGGTAATTCTCGGAATGTTTGTAGAACTGTTTGTTCAATAGTCATAGTTTTACCTCTGCTAGATAAGATATGATTACATTATAAGAAAATTGCTGTAATGAGGCTTTGATCTTCGTGGATGAGTCTTTGAACTCCATTTTAGATTAAATCAGGATCTATGCCGAGCGTAGGCGCAGCCCGCCGTAGGCATCGCTAACCATAAAAATATTTAAATGTTTGGACTCTACAACAAATCTCAATCTGTCGCGGTGTCAAGATCCCCGACTTCTTAAATAAGTCGGGGATCTTTTGCTCATTGGGTATTAGTTTTCCACTTGTTTGAGTTTTTGAAAAATTTCATCAAGTGGTGATTCAGATTCATCAGGACAAAATTCTAAAGCAAGTCTAACTTTTCCTTTTTTCCATCCCAAAGTACTAAATTGTAAAACTTCACAATTTAATCCTTGGGTATACAAATTTACTTCGTCTGTTTCTTCCGCTCCAATATATTCCTTAATTGCGGTAATCAAATCACGGACTTTAAAAGTTTTAGCAATATCTAATTTATTAAAGGTGTCTGGTTCTATAGACACAACTTCATCGTGATTTAGTCTTTCAAATCCATCTTCCATAAAAATGTCCTATCACTAAATCTATACTTTCCAGTGATATAACAGTTCATCCGAAATAATTCCCAAGAGATAATAGTAAATTTAAATCTGCTGCTTTCTCCCTCTCCAGCAACGGAGAGGGTTAGGGGTGAGGTTATTAAAAGAACCAGCCGTAAGAATGCAAACCTTTACCTAAAAGATTCACACCGAGATAGCAAATCCAAACAACAACAAAACCAGTGGAGGCTAAGATGGCGGGACTACGGCCTTGCCAACCGCGAGTGATTCGGGCGTGGAGATAGGCGGCGAACACCAACCAGGTGATTAATGCCCAAGTTTCTTTGGGGTCCCAACTCCAGTAAGAACCCCAAGCTTCGTTAGCCCAAACGCCACCAGCAATGATGCCAATTGTCAATAAAGGAAATCCGAGTCCGATGATGCGATAGCTGATGTTATCGAGGGTTTCGGCAAGGCTAAGGCGCTGAGGTGAAAGGGGTTCAGCAGATGCTACCGTTTGAGGTTCAGAGGTAGTTACTAAATTCAAAACAGCAGTGTTAGCGTTAGCGTTGCCGTTGCTACTACTTTCAAAACGGGCAAACCCGTTATTTTCGGCAGAAGGGGCTGGTGGTTGAGAAATTAGTTCAGATGCTTTGTGCAAGCGGTAGCCGTTGCTGCGATAGCCACCAGTACCGACAGAACTGCCTTGTAGTTGGATGTTTTGACCGCGAGTGACAATTAGAAAAGCGATCGCTAATAACGCACCCACCATCAAAGCAGAATAACTCAACATCATAACGCTGACATGCATCATCAGCCAATTTGACTTCAATGCAGGTACTAGGGGTTCTGAAGCTTGCATCTGGGATGGTAATGTCATCGTCGCAAAAGCAGCAATCAACATTGCCACCGGAGATGTAACAACTCCTACTAGGCGGCTACGGCTACTACTTTCAGCAATTAGATGGACGGTGGTAATTCCCCAAGTTAAGAAAAATAGAGATTCATAAAGATTACTTAGGGGAAAGTAACCAGCTTCTATCCATCTTGCCCCTAATAGAGTCGCCATACACAAATTAGCGATCGCCATCCCAGCTGTCCCCAAAGCGGCTAGATAAGGCAGATTCGGAAAAGCCGCTCCTCCCCAATACACCAACATTGTTAGGAATAATATGGCAAAGGAGGCATTGTCCAGCCAGTTCTGGAGTACAACCAGGTTCATAAAGTGTTCTCTCCGTGAATGATTTAAAATATGGATTCTGACTATTCTGATCCTATATGTTTACAGGGTTATGAAACAGGGGAATTGGGAATTGGGAATTGGGAATTGGGAATTGGGAATTGGGAATTGGGAATTGAGTTATTAACTTTTCTTCCCCTGCTTCCCCTGCTTCCCCTGCTCCCTGCTCC
>NZ_NOLI01000141.1:0-20199 GCF_002245975.1 Nostoc sp. 'Peltigera membranacea cyanobiont' 213
CGCCTACCGAATTTGTAGGCGTTCTTGTCCAAACCATCACTGCTACGCCAAACTCCAATCACCTTTCTATCGTTTCCGTATAGCAGAGGCGATCGCCCAATCACAAGTATTCGTGGTTGTCTATAAAGAGCGCCAGGAATGCCTATCTTTTCGTCGTTTTCGTCCAACTTGTTAGTAAGAACTTTATACTCTTTCCCACCAACTAGTTCTTTATTTTCGTACCATCCTGCTAATTGTTGATTTTCGTAAGCAATCCAAATGCCTGCGGGTGAAGGAATACTTTTGGCTGCTGGGGTCTTTTCGTATAGCTTGTGTTCAGCAGAATCAAAGTCAAAAGCTGTCATAGTAGCTGCTGCCTTTCTTTAATGTTAGTTTTCGCAAAAAATAAGCGAAGCTTTAATTCTGAGTGGCGAATGGCACTGATTTTAAAATAGTGGTGGAAGAGAATTTTCTTCCACCAGCCTATTTACGCCGCTACCAACTCCTGACAAACCTGCGGCAGTTCAATCGGAGTCGTCCCTCTACGCAGTGCTTCTACAGCCTCTTTCGCACTCCAATATTGCACTCCATCGCCACAGCGCCAGTAGTAGGTCTTGGGGTCGTTTTCCCAGACTTCATCAGCGTTTCTGACCTTGAAGACAATTCCCAAGAACTTACCATCTAGATATACGTTGTGAGCCGTCTGAAAGTCAGTGCGTCCTACATAGGTCAGTCGATAGCCGTCTACTGGTTCGCACAAGTCTTCTGCACGAGTCCCGCGATACCCACAGTTACCGCACCCATGACCTTCGCAGTCTGGACAGATGGCAGCAGGCATATTCCACTTCGGCAGTGTAAAATCCCATTCAGCCGGTGGCATTAATATTCGAGCCTTGTGAGAGATATAACAACCAGCGTGACCGATTACCTTATCAGAATGGTATTGGACGCTTAACGATAGCCAATCACAATCACCTAACAAGCTAATTTTCTCAGAAGCTTGTTTTAATTCCTCATCTTCCTGGTGATTGCACTTTACTGGAGCAGAAAGACTCGCTTTTACCTCTGCAACAGCACGTTTGAAACACTCTTTGTGGTAACGAGCATAACCGTGGGTCATTTTTACCCACACGATATCATCCGAGTTTATCCAGATAGTTACTACATCTTCGGGCTTGCACTCTTTTGAGTAGTCCGACTGATTGACGATGGTTGCAATGATTTCGCGATCGCGTGTGGTTAACGGATCTTTTGTTGGCGCAGGGGCTGAAACTTGTGTAATCATTAGAAATACCTCTTGTTTGGGGTAAAAAGGCGATCGCAGACTTTCCAGGGACGGCGATCGCCTTTTGTTTTGCGTGAACAACGTTGTGGTTTACCGCAACGCTCTCAAAAAGATTCGGCGTAGCCTCATGTTTCTGAATTTCAGTTATTTTCTAGCAAGAATTCACAGCACAAGGCTCTAGAGAAGGTATTGAGTGGTTGCCCTAATTGCAGGATGAGTGGATTTATTGAGTGATTTTGAGTATCTCCCCCAGCCGACTTTACCTGGCGTACCTTGTGCTATACGACGGGAGGTTCTTGTTTCTCAAATCTATGTTTTGTGTTGATCAAATCTGGGTTTAGGGTGAGCGATTCTATATTTAGCTGGGAGGCAACCACTCGTTTCCTCCCTTATATAATCTATAGTAAAGTATGACTTGTCATTTTGTCAAGGGCCACTTGTCTTAATAGGGAATGATTTTTGGATGATTTTAGGTGAACCAAAAATGTCTTGCACATCTTCACCCAGAATATTACATATATATCGAAGCAGTTGGAAGGAGACAGTTTTTGAAGCTTTATCTCCAAAAGGACGTTCTATCATCGCTATATATTGCTTTGTCACTGGATAGTTAAATTTTTGAGTGACTTCATCGGCTAATTGTTGCATGGAGACTTTGCCACGCATTTCTCTTAAGCGTTCTCCATAAGCTGCATTCCAATTAATGCTGGCAATAACGTCCAATTCTACCATAATGAGTTCTCGGCAAGTCTCACTTGACTTTATCATACTATAACTGTTATATTCTGACTAGTTTGGGTTAAAGCAAAAAGCGATCGCCAGCCGTCAAGCACGCGATCGCCTTAACTACACCATTACAAAAGGGATAGTTATGTCTAACTTATTGAATTTTAACGGGTCAAACAACAGTACTCCTTTTGACGGTATTTATCACGTTGCTAACCAAGGAGAAGAATATTGGCTAGCAAGAGAGTTACAGCACTTCCGGCAGCTATGAGGTACATCCTCAAATCTGAAAGCTTTGATAGGAGAGGGCAAGGAGAAAAACTGTATTGCATAATAGCCGGAAGCGCTGTAATGGAACTACTGGGCTATTAAAAGCGGGGACGTTTTGTAGATACTATCGATCGGGCTAAGATTAGTTGTCAAAACACTGGTATAGCAGTACAAAACCTCCAACCAAACAAATATCATTCATAGGGGAAGCGAATAGCGGTAAAAATTGATTTTAACTTGGGAGTTAAGCCTTGTTGCTGTGCTTCTATGTAGCCTTGTAGGATTTCTGGTCGTAAATTTTCAGGATTTATGTCCCAAAGAGGATGTATGAGGATTATGGCTTCGCTATTAAAAGTATCGATACCTGCTAATAAACTACCGAAAGTCGTTTGCTCCAAACCCAGCCCTGAGAAGTAAGAATTAGCTGTACTGGATACCAAATCCACCCAGTAATCATAATTTAAATCAATTTGTGCATTGGGATTTAGTGCAAGACGCACCATATCGTAACCAAGTCGCCAGTCTAAAATCGAGTGGTAAGCCATATTACCAAACTCCCGCAAACATCGATGGCAAGATGTAGAACATTCTTCTTGATGTCCGTTAAAAAGTAATGGAATAGCAAAAGTTTGATTTGAAGAATGTTCGTCACCAAGAATAAAATGCAGGAGATTTTCAAAACGTTCTGGCTGCGCTAAGTATGAGCTATAACCCGCTCCATTTTCTAGGCTATCAGACAAAAATATCCGAGCGGATGGTGGGGCAAAAGGGCTGCTAAGGTCTGTAAAGGGCTGAATACCAACATCAAGCTCAGATTCTGCAACATCTAAGCTGACAGCAGCAGCCCGCCTAATAAGAAAACCAAATGAGTACCAAGCAGCCCTTGCCTCCGATAGTGCTGGATTTAAATTGAGTCCGGAACCGCTATTGGGGATGCCTGCAATTAATACATCGGTTGTGGAAATGGCAGCCAAAGCTCTAACAATTGGTTGGACAGAGGGATCGCGAACAGGCTCAGTAACCCTATCACGTTCTTCTCGTGATAAATCCAACAAAGCTTGTTCAAATGCTTCCCTAGTTATCCAAACGTGCTGGTTAGAGACTTTGAAAAATTCAAAGTCTCTGCCGTTGTTATCATTAATGCGATAAACCAAAGCTTGTGGAATACATCTAATATCAAAGTTTTGACGAGTTTCAAAACTATATTCGTCAGAAGGTGTACCTAAACGTGTCTTTAGTGCCCGTGGAGTAAATTCAAATGCTCCATCATACTCGGCGTTAATTGCCCACCATGTATTAAATCCTGGTGGTTCGCTAATATCAACCGTTCGGTATCCCTTTTCATCTCTGAGAGCCGAGCAATAGGGGCAACCCTCTTGTTCTGATGGATTATTGACTAAAGCTTGACATCGGCGACAAACGCCAACACGGATACCTTGTCCCAAAGGATTCGGTTGGAATACGGTTTTATTCCCAGAAGGTATGGGATCGATAATTCCTACTGCGGTAAGGAGCATATCATCTTTTACAGTCTGGGCACCTGGAGCGAATTGACTAATTGCAATATCTAATTCTCTGTCCACAACACCTGTTTTTGGAGGCCATTCCCCTGCTTCCGTTGTTGGGCGTTCATGGTACAGATAACGGGTGCGGGTAGGAAATCCAAACATGGGAAGAATGCCACGCGATGCTAAACGCTGACTTAAGGCTAAGTGTTGAAAGTCCGTAGAGTCATCAACAACTGTATCAATATCTTGTAGCAGTTTATTTCGGATGTAATCAACCATTTCTACTTCATTTATTGAAGTACGACGTAAAATTACTTTACAGATTTCTTCAATTTCCGATGGGTGATGTTGTATCCACTCTTCAATAATTGGTCTATGTTGTACCCACTGCAAAATCTTACCAAATTCACCGTGAACATTATCTTTTATGTATTCAATAAGGACATTTTGAAATGCTCTATGAAGAATTTCTTTGTTTATAACTCGCTTGGCAATTTCTTCACGCCTAACGTCTACGTAAGGTTTTGGTGGAGGTTCAGCAGTAATAAGTCGAGGGCGTTCAAAGTAGTAATCATCGTGACTACGCCCACGGCATAATGTTAAGGCAACAGACATCCCTAACCCGCGACGACGACCAGCCCTTCCCACACGTTGCTGATAGTTAAAACGAATTGGAGGCATATTTGCCATACCGATAGCTTGAAGTGAACCAATGTCAACTCCTGCCTCCATAGTGGTTGTGACACTTAAGAGATTAATCCTAGAAGGATCGGGTTGTTCGGATGGTTTAAAAACATCTTGGAAAAGGCGTTGTCGCACACGTCGAACACCAGGATCAGTTTGACCTGTGAGTTCTTCGGAATTAAGCGAAAATATTGGTTCGTTGGAACGCGCTAAATATTCGTAATAATCGCAATTTTCCAAGCCATTACTTAAGTTGTAAGTACCTGGAGTATTCGGCAAAGTACTGTTACAAGTGGTACAGATTCCTCCCGAACCATGTAGGTGAATCCGTCCGCATTGCCCGCAAGCGTAAATATCTATTTGGTTATTTTCGTTAGGACGTGGACTAAGAACCTGTAAAGATTGGGGAACGACTCGCCATTGATCTAAAACTGAATTAATGATGTTTAAAGTTGCTTGCTCTAATTCTTCTCGATTGTAGCCCCTGATTTCAGCCACGCGGGTAAGGTACTCATTAATGTAACCAGGAGGGTTATGTTGTCCGGGATAATTTGAGCCATTCCAACGTCGTCTTTGTACCAAAAGCCGGATAACGGAAGCAGCTACTTGCTCTTCTAAGCTAGAAGGTGGAGAATCGTCAATCCACAAAAAACCTAGCTTGAGAGACTCGAAATCACGAGCGCCACTAGCAAATAAAACAGCTTTTACAACCGACTCTAATAAAGCGGTTTCAATTTGTCTCATTGCATCTCGTTGTGTGGGCTGTAAATCTAGGTAACATCTTGGCGTTGAATTCCAATCAACTAAATCAGTCCACGAACGCTCATCATTATTAGAAAATTTATATTTTGCTAAGGAAGGACTTGAACCACCAGGGTTTAAACCAATTGAAAGTAACCCTTCTCTAACAGCGTCTAATAACAAATTAAATGGAAGGGAAATAAAGCCTCCAGCACTTGTCGGAGGTGTTAATGCTAGAGGTGGATTTCCTACGCCACCAGTAGATGCATAGCTAATCACGACACCTACTATTTCAGTAGGCAATAAATTACACAACTGTGAATAACGAGCCATGTTAGCATTAGCTGCATCTTGTATAATTTGCCTTTGCAAATTAAATAACTCCGAAGCTAACCTATATTGAGTCTGAGCCTGCAAATACTGTGCTTCTGATTCTTGTGCTTGACACAGAAGCCTTTCGTAAGCAATTTGGCGGACTGTATCAAGATAATGATCGCGTTTAATTCCTGTAGATAGTTTGGCAGCATCTTGACGGCTATCTGAAAATAAAACCAGCTTGCGACCTATTTCGGGTGACATTTGCCGCATTAAAGCATCAGATAATACTTGTACTACTCGTTGAAAACCAGAGCCAAGGTCACGAATCGAAGAACTGACTCGCCTACCACGCCAGTCAGCTTCACAATGAGGACATTTTGACGGAAAAGCGTTTGCCTCGTTTCTTGGTGCTATAAAA
Source organism: Nostoc sp. 'Peltigera membranacea cyanobiont' 213 (assembly GCF_002245975.1). Taxonomy (NCBI): domain Bacteria; kingdom Bacillati; phylum Cyanobacteriota; class Cyanophyceae; order Nostocales; family Nostocaceae; genus Nostoc; species Nostoc sp. 'Peltigera membranacea cyanobiont' 213. The sequence goes on from NZ_NOLI01000141.1 coordinate 5,930, forward strand.
ACATAGCCAGCAGTAGAACCACTTGAAGCAGCATTTGAAGAAGTAGGTAATGTTAAACGTCCTAACAGATGATCGACTAAGGCAGGTCTCCATTCATAACCCCTCTCGCTTTCTTCTTGCCACTGCCATCGTGGAATACGAATCTGGGTTTGTTTTATTAATGGTCTTCCGTTTGCGGGCCAAAATACCAAAAATTCTCCGAAGGTGCGGCTTAACGATGCTGCCTTATCTGGGACATTTTCAAGATAAGGGTAATCTGGAGATAAATACCAAGCACTTGATGAATCTTGGTCTTCACGTTTAAACCCACCAAGAAATACTTCGCCACATGATTGGCAGTAAAGAAGCTCAATAACTCTCGAATTACAGCAATCGCATCTTGGTCTAGGGTCTAAGAATAGTTTACCAACAGGCGGTGTTTGTTCTCCTGGTGAAGTTACCCCCGTTCGCCCAGAGCAATTAAGATTTACACAAGCCCAAATCCTGCCTGCATTATGGAAAAAGTAGTGCGAACGTAGAGGAAGAAGGGCTTCATTGTCAGAGTTTCTTGCTAAAACAATAGTTCGAGCTAATCCGCGAGCCGCAGCTTGTCCCCTTGACGATACATCGCCAAAAACCGCTTCTGCTAATTCTTTGACTGTCAATGGATATTGGCTGGCTGAGGTTTGTACAGCCCCAAACGCTTGGATATGATTTAATCCCTCAGTTAAAACTTGCCTTGGTGGAGCATCTACGTTAGGAAGATGAAGCGTATTCGCTAACATTGTTGCTGCTTCCTCAATAACCGCATCCTCATCATTATTTTGGCTTTGGTTAAGGATGTTGTCGATTTGTGCAAATGTCTCTTTGTAAGGTTCTAGTGGGTTTGGCTGATGTTCTGAGGTCGGGAAATTTTGTCGTTCCCCAGGAAGAATCGAAAATGTATTGCGATCGCGTCCAAAAAATTGTTCGAGATAATCGAGACTTTCTTCATCGTTCTCAATAGATGCACTAGTGGCAATAATTCGTAATTGTGGCGAATCCGGCTCCAAGCCAATCCGGTTGAGTAAAGCCCTCAAAAGATAACCAACCTCGGTTCCGGGTGTTCCTCGGTATGTGTGAAGTTCATCTATGACAAGATGGAAAATATGATGCTGCCGATCTTGCTCCAACCACTGCTTGGTTTGTTCAAATATGTCATTTTCAACACTACGCATCAGCATGATATTTAACATACTGTAGTTGGTAATTAGGATATCGGGAGCTTTATCCTGCATATCCCAACGAGACCACATTTCAGAACCATCAGGATTTTGAAAATAGTAAATTAGTTCCTCATCAGAAACTTGATCTGACCACTCATTATCCATTTCTAAAAGCTGTTTTTTAAGCTTTCCCTGCTTTTGAGAATTAACATGCCCATCCTTCATGCGTAATCCTGCTACAGGAGTCGCTCCGGTATATCGCCCAAACCAAAACCGATTTCCATTCATATTGTCTTCCCGCCACTGTTGAATATGCGGGTTATCGCAAGCTCGACGAATGCGGGTTAATTGGTCTTCAATAAGTGCGTTGAGTGGGTAAAGTAATAAAGCGCGGACAGCAGATGGTCTTTCTGGAGATTCATGCTGTCGTTGAGAAACCCATCGTTGCCTTGGTTGCCTCCACCATTTTTGTGAAGTACCATTTGAGGAACCCCATGCGGGTAATCCTGGGGTTAAATGCCCAAGTGCTTCTTCGGCTAGATAAGCAAAAATGGGAATTAAGTAACATTCGGTTTTTCCCGAACCCGTACCTGATGTAATGACTACTGCTCGTCCTTGCCGAGATAGTTCCCAAGCCTGAAACTGATGCTGATAAATTTGGCGCTGGGGAGAAAATAAACCCCCATTAATAAAGTTGGCAACGGCTGAATTAATCCCAAAATGTTGACAGGCTTCGGCAATAGTAAAACCTGAAGGTAAATAAGGCGCAATCGGTTCCAGTAGAGGTTCTCGCCATAGTTGACCATCTTGGTCAAGCATTGCTCTGCGTTCACTCATCAGGGCTTCATATCTAACCCGGAATGGGCTTTCTAGGTAACGCAGATAGGTTTGTCTAATTGAATCAAAAATTTTAAACGGATCGTTCATATACGTTTTCTGGCAGGGCGTTTAGTTAATTTAATTAACCCACCGGAGTCCTGGATGATTTTGTCCAATAGCAACTAGAAGCAAACCAGCTAAATCTGGTGAAATCTCGTTATAAACAATTTGCCCCTGAGCAATCTGGCTTGGTCTACCCGCACAAAAATAAGCAACACGAGCATACATTTCAGGTAGTGGACTTGATACATCGGTGGTTAATGTACGTTGAGTTTTATTGTATACCGCAACTTGAAGATAACGTAACGCGGCAGCCGCATAAATTGCCTCATGCTTTGGCATCCGCACTAATCTACCTTGTTGATTGTGGACAAAATAATGACAAGTATTATAGTAGCTGTATTCATATACTGTATGCTGTAATACACCATCAACCCATTTTCGAGATTGCCAATCGAATGACTGAGCTGACCATCCACCTAGCGGAGTTGCTTCCTCTGCGATTTCTAGTTGCTTGAGAATAGGGTTCAAGTCTTGGCTTAGACATTTTGCTTGTTGGGGAACAAAAGGAATACCAATAATGGCAGCTATTTGGCGAATACCCTCTTCTGTACCCCTAACACGTATTTCAGCTATTTTTTGAGATGTCGCATCGCTAATTATTTGACAATTTAAGGTTGCTGCAACATCGCACATCTGCGAAAGCAATTTCGGTGTTCGCCCTCCACATAGTACGGCGGTATTAGGACAATTAAGCAATCCTGCAAGTATTGGTGGACGAATCTTCCATCTTTGGGAACCATCAATAAAAAAATCTATATGACTAGCCTCGGACAATTGAAACCGGAGATTTCGACATAAATAGCTGATATCGACATCAAGATGTTCAAAAGAAGCAAGCTCTGTGACTGCTCTACGAAAAGTTATCCATGACCCCTCTTGCTGATGAGTTAGCCAGTAAAGCAATGTATCCCAACTCATCGTCATCGTTTATATCTCCTTTTTTGTTGTCGCTTGATTTCGCGTGCAGCTTGCATGTAACCTTTCCAAGCTACTTGTAAATTAGAAGCTTTTTCTTCGTCGTAAATCGATGCTAGTTTGGGACGACGAATAGCTGCGTTGTAAACCAGTGATGTCCAACGTTCTATTTCCGATGGAATTTGAGTCTTTGCTGTGGAGAATTTTAGCGTTCTAGGACGGGGTGGACTCTTTGTCAAACAGACAACTCTTGCTCCTGTACCTGACCCGAATTCTATAGCCCACACTGCCTGAAAAGAAGATTTGACTATTATTCCCTGTTGAGATTCATAGATTGCTGCTTGCGTTACCTCACCAGGATTTGCGCCTATGATTGTCCAATTACCTGGGGGGAGAGCTACATGAGAACCCGTGACACTGGTGCGGTAAAAATTTTGTCTTTCTCTATCAAAATTAATTTCAGGTTCAACAATCTCAATGTTTTTGCATACCGAACCAACTTCTATTCGATGAACTCCTGGATGCATCAAATGCGATAAGTCAACTAAAGTTCCATCTTCAGCAATAGTTATAGGTATACCATCAATTTTGGGTTGTTGACCTTCTTGTAAACCCGTAATCATTAAGCGGGGGGGCGCACCTAAAAGCCATGCCGACTTTTTGCCCAAACGTAGTCCTCCCGATAGCACTATATCTACAGCTGACTCTACGTAAAGTGATTCCAGTCCAGAAGGTATATTTGCTATAAACTTTTCAGCCTTTATGTCACGAAACAAACACCAACCATCAGGGAGTCGTTTATCATGTATGGGATTGGAGCTACGAGATGAAATTTCCTCAAAGTATTCTCTTGCATTTTTGGCTACATCCTCGTGTACCAGGACGTTGCAAGCGATGCCAGAGGGTAAGCTATGGCGAGAAACAAACCCTGTATAATCCGAACTGGGAGCAAGTGCGATCGCAGAACAACCCCCCCTCTGTAAAACAAATTGAATATTGTTAGATTTGGTACTCCAAGAAAAACCTTCATATAAATCTCGTCCCTTTTTTTCTCCAAGCGAAATCGGGTTGTACCATCCCTCTCCGCTCGACTCTAGGCATAATTCTTCAGAATTAAAAAAGGAAGGAAACGAATTTGGACATCTGGGAAGAAAAGAAAATTGTGGTTGTCGTCGCACAATATCGAGAAGAATCTCTACAGATGCACTTCTTCTACCGTATGAGTCATTTATCGCACCGTCCCACAGTTCTAGCTCGTTGTTAACCTGTGCAATTACAGCTCTGAGTCGCTTATCTGCAAGGGCTTTTTTTCCGGTAAGTGTGAAGTAGCAATTTCCCCATCTTAAAATATCTCCTTCTAACTTGTTGATTGGAGCTATCTGTCCAGGAGTATAACCAGCCCATGCAAAAAAATTTGGTAGCTTTTCAATATCAACTTGACGAAGAGGTACGTGGGTTAAAGGAAAGCTTATATATTTTTTTACTGTATTTACTTCTGGCATTGCCAAGAGCAACGATTTTTTCTGATGAAGCCATTTCTTTAGTAATTTCCAAAGCTTTTCAAACTCATCTGTATCAAAACCTTCAGGAAAATTCCTAACTATTTTACATCCAATAAGTTCTGCGAGTCTAGGGTAATAAGCTCTAGTGCTAACTTCTTCATCCGAATGCATTCGATAAGCAGCTAAAACACACAAAGCTAAAAAAGCAATATACTTTGGAAATCCGTTTTCATCATCTCCATGCAAGACACGAAATCCTGCTGAGTGTGAAAGTACCCTGTGGCGATATGCTGATGAAACTACATCAACAAAATCTTGTTCTGCTTCTTCAGGTGACAATGGAATTACTTGAATCTTCGCAAAAGCAGCAGCCAGACTTTTTGGAGATATCGTCAAGTAAATTTCTTGTTCATTGGAATTGTTAGAGAAAAAGTATTCTGCGATCGCACGATTCCAAAGACTATATTTTTGTGATGTAGAGAGCGCATTTAAGTGGCTCATGGAATAACGGTAGTACCCTTGCAATAAAAATAAGTGCTTATTTTTACATTTTATTTTGAAATAATACAGTGGTGGTTAAGTTTACACAAAAAACACGATAATTTTACATAATCTATTAAAGGTCAAAAAGAAATTCTGCTATGGCTTTAGTTACAAGTGGACAGACAGCATTAGCTAATTGCTGTTGCTTGTGTACTAATCCACCGTTAATGCTATCTATACTTCCAGCAAAACGGAACCAATCTGGAATTGATTGTAGTCGGGATGCTTCCCTCAAAGATAGACCTCGATGTTGTTGTGGGTGAATTAACATACTCTTGCGATAGTGTCCAATAGTAATAGATGGTTCATCCCAGCCAAGCCTTCGGTAGATGTTACTATGAGTTCTTTGAACATCACTGTAATTAGTGAGTTTGTCTTCAATATCCTGCCAATTTCCTCCAGGTGGTATCTGTTGATAGCGTTCAATTACATATTCAGAATGACGGGAAGTAATATGGTCTGTGATTAAACCAACAGATGCTCCTTCTCTCATAGCTTTTAAAAAAGGATTTGTGACAAGTTTTTGGTTCCTTAGCTCTTCATAAGCCATATTGTGTTCAAGACATCCGTTACCAATAGTAGGTAAATCTTGTATTGCATCTCGTACTGTTACATAAGGCTTGTCTTGACCCAGACCATGCGTAGGTAAAGGGAATGGCCCCCACTCACCGAAATCATCTTTTCTATAGCCCAAATCTTTATGTATGCCAAAAAAGAAAAAGCGGTTACGATGTTGTGGTACTCCATACCAAGCTGCATCTATAAGTTTTGGGAAAACAATATATCCAGCTTTGTGCATACGTTTAATGACCCAATCTACAACATTGATTTGAGTAGAATTTTGACCTGCTTTTGGTGTCCACAAGATACCCTGGACGTTTTCCATTAAAAAACAGCGAGGTTTTAATTTCTCAACATATTTGAAAAAAGTATCTACAAGTTGGTTATTAGGGTTTTCGCTATTCCCTGAATTCCGATTAGCGCTAGAAAAACCCTGACATGGTGGGCCACCAATTAATATATGGACATCGCCTAATTCGCTGCAACGACTTTCTGTAAATTTTTGTGCTTCCTTTGTACGTAGGTCAAGAGGCTCTATTTGTTCTGGAACGCAATCAACTCCAGATATCTGAGAGAGTTGACTAAAAGCCGCATGGTTATATTTAAGAGTCTCTACATAAACAGGATTAACCTCACCGCAAAAACCTATCTTATAGTGTTTATTTGGTTTGGTTGCCATTAAAAAACCAAGCCCCATTGCCCCTGCCCCCGCAAATAGTTCGACAACATTTAATCTATGTGATGAATCACCTAAAGTTTTTTGCAGGCTTATTCGTCTCGAAAGACTTTGTTCTTTAGTAGAAGTAAGATTTATATCTTGTTTGCAAGCTAAAGTTATATTAGAGCGAATGACTAATCCGGCATATTTTTCTTTTGTATTTCGTGAATATGAGCTTGATTTAGTGTCCAAAGCAGCTATTTTGCTCCGCTCTTTTTTTCTAAGGATTGTTCTGATCCATCGCACCCAACCTACTGTTTGTACTAAGTCTTTTAGCCCTAACTCCGAGGCTGAAGACAGAGCAAAAATTGTATTTGAACCAAATCCTGAGACACCACCTCTATAAGCCACAATTAGACGAGCAGAACTATTATCTGGTAAAAGTACGTTGGGTAATTCAGCTACGCTGTAATTTACAACTTGTCCCGTTGAATATTCTATAATCGGCTCTTCTTGCCACTCGATATCTGAATTTAATAATGATGCTGCAACAATTTCTTTTGAACTATTGTAGAGAGGATGATCAGCGCCTAAACGCACTTTAGTAGAAGGGCGAATTTGTAGTGTAAAACGAAAATTCCGCGATTGAATCCCTTGAATAAAGCGCTTCTTACATCCATACAAAGCACTCGCAACAACCATAGCTTCACTTCGTTGCGGCTTTAGACTATCAAGTAAATCTAATGCTACATCCACTTTCTGGTTTTGTTGCGATCCACTAGATAATTTTGCTGGGCAAAACTGCTCTGCGATTATTGTTGGTTCATTTTCATCAATATAGTGTAAGCGTACTTGCACAGGATGAGGCAAATTGTTTGATATACCAACTACAGGACGTAGCGCAGAAGTATTACTACTGTCCTCAATAAGTAAAATCTGGGACACAAAAAAGTCTCTAGAACAATTGGAGCTAAAATGCACAACTTTAGTATTATTAATCACACCCTTAAATATTTATAATGTTTTAGCTATTTGACATAATTTTCTGTATTCTATGTAAAATTATTATATTCTTTTGAATTAAATTTTACATATTTTTTAAAAGTATATTAGCTGTAATGCTAACTGCTCATACTCTGTATTAAGTATAAAAAACTTTATGTCTATATTTCCCAAAGGTAATTTCTACAACTACACGGGTGGCAGATAACCCTTGCTACTCTCAAAATTTTTTCTGCACCTGTGCTACAAGTACAACAGCACATTCACCACCACTGCTATCTACCATTTCAGCAATTGTTTCCCTTTGTTAACTGACCTATGGCATTGCTGGTAGGGATTGATATAGCACTGTGAGGATTGGTTTTTTTGAGAGATTGCCAAGCAAACAAGCAAACTATCTAGATATTTCATTTTCTGAGGTTCTATTTGGTTTTGTTCATTTATAGCCAGTTGCAGAGCCTTAACTGAACTCTGTTAAGCTGTGTATCAATTATGTAGAGCGATTCTACAGCACTCACGCTTACAACTGGCCTAGCACGGGACATCAGAAGCGGAAAGTTTTATCTTATCCCTCGTACAACTCCTTACAACTCCTTAACTGTCCAGTTGCGTTGCTAACTCTATTGAAACTGAAACCGAAAGCGAAAGACATTGGATGCCAAATTGCCAAAATTGTTTAGGGTGTTATCTTTTCCCCATATTCAGACTCCAGTACATTCAACAATTTCTCTTCCACAGCCGTTAGATAAGGTCGATTCAACTTACCCAACGACTGCAACAAATTTTTGACTGTTTCTTCCAGTGAATCAGAATACACCCGATTGATGCGATCGCTCAAGGACTTCAACCCGGATTTCTCACCGATGCTCAAAGCCTGTGCTTGTGCAGGGGAGCAGGGGAGCAGAGGAGAGTTATTGTACAAGTTCTTTCCCCTCTGCCCCTTTCCTCAAGCTTGTGAGAAATGCGGGTTGCACTGAAAGCCTTGGTGCAACCTGTGTTAAACAAGGAGGGTTAAACGAAGTCGCTAAGAAGATGAGAAGGTAACTTAGCTTATATTTAATCTCAATTATCAGAATTTTCTACTGTGCGTTTATCTGCTTATACCCAAGTAATTCAGCAGTTGTTACTTCTACTTATTCACACGGGAGCAAACTGATCACGTCCAATGTGAACTTCCCACTCCACAACTCTAGCAGAGTCCGCTAGCATCCCATCTCGCACACGAGGACTACTGTTTACTACAGCTTGAGCCTGTTCAAGATTATCCGCCTGGATTACCCAAAGCCCAGTTCCATCATGGGGAGAAAACGGGCCACAGCACAGTAGTGTTCCTTTCTCATGTTGCTCATTAAACCAAGCGAGTTGATTTTGGTCATGCTCTGGGTGAGCCAATTTATAATCGTAATACTCTGGAACGGTTGCAACCACAACGGCAAAAAGTTTAGACATAATGCTCTGGTTGGTGATTTGAGATAATTTTCAAATTGTATGACCCAAGAAATACTTCTGTGTTATGAAATAGCGACTGTATGAACGCTAGTGTAGGTTCAAAGATCCGGTTAACTCTGCCCTAATCTACAATCCCATATTCTTGTTCAATAAAACCTAATAATTTTTCCTCAACCTCGCTCAAATACGGGCTCTTCAACTCTCCCAAACACTTCAAAACTGCCTCTGCTGGTGCTTCTAACTTACCACTGTCTACACCTTGGACGCAGACTCTTTCTTTGTAGCATCGATAACAATTATATTTTCTGCATTCTCTTGATTAATCTTTTTCAGAATTCTTGCAACCTTCGTTATCTCTTGCTGTGTGTAACAAAGAATAACCTTTATGTCACTGATAGATCTGGATGCCTTCTTGTATATCTCGGTCTGATTGAGTAGATTCTTTTGGAGAGATGAGGAACTCCCTAACTTAAATTCGATGATAGTGGAGTCCCTGTCACCGCGTGATATCTTGTAGTCTGCTGGTCCACGACCATTATTAACCTCCGAATTCACATCCATCGGAGACGCAAACCAAGTTAAACGGAAAATTCTTTGGATAGTGTCTTCCGACGCTATTGGCTTGCCATTTTTGTAAAATATCCTGTAACCGTCATTATCTTCTATCACCTGCTTCAAAAACTGGGCACGCTGCAAGGCTGACTGATAGCTATTTGGCAAAATCTGATAGAAGGTGCTATGTTCAACAATGTGCTTACACAAAACGTTCAGCGTCGAAATTAGATCCGTGCGAAGCTTTGTAACCTTTTCAGAGGAAAGTGCCGCAGCCTTGTCTCGATTTTCTTCTTGATACTGTATGTAGTAGTCGAGAATTTCTGGATACCTCTTGACTGTTGCATCAATTGCCAGTTTGATCTCATCTTTTTTTGGATTCTTTGGGAGTCTTTCTTGAAAATAACGGTTGATCGCATCTCTGAGAGCAGAGTTATCTAGTGCGTTTGTTATTTGCCTGAATTTACTCGTAAAGTCACCATGACATATAAAAGCATCATCTTTTGTAAGAATATCCATAGGAGTAAGAATAAGGAAGTCTCCGTCATTGTCACCTTTGAAGAAGTATGGTAATTCAAAAGTTTTCGGCTTCCATATCATCAGATTGGAATCAAAAGAGCAACGAACTGAGAATATCTTTCGCTTACCATTCTGCAAATGCAACCTCGCAAATTCCTGCGTATACTCAAGTAGATGCTCTAACATTAAGTTAGTGGTGAAATCACTTATGAAGTCTCTCCCAATACCTGTACCTACTAGTGTGAGCTTCTCTATATGGGATGAAGTTGTAATATCTTCATTACCAAAGTTGGCATAGAACCCATTGAATGCTGTGATAAGATTTCGAGCAAACTTCGGTCCCAGACCTTTTCCATTGTTCCCCCATTTGCATAAGCCCAGCCAGTTTTGTTTGACTTCCGGGAATTGGAAAAGATTTAAGCCAGATTGAGGATTGCCTATAGCTATTTGTTTAAGATTTATCAGGTGTCCAACAATCTTATCATGCAAGGCTTGATACTCGGCTCTGTCTGAGGCAAAGAGTAGAAAAGGATCAATGAACAGCGGTAGATCGGACTCAATACAGATATTTAGCGCGCCATACTCGTCCAAAATGGATTCATCGATTTCAAAATAATCCGAGAACAGTAACTGGCTATTCATGATCTGGTCTATGAGGTCTAACTATTTATTATACGGAAGGTTTCCGTATAACACCCCTGTTAAGGGTATTAAACAGAATACAAAAAATTAGGATGCTGTTAGCAGAGTGTAACGCAACATTAATTAGTGCAAGCGATCTCTATTTGCGATTTAATACTCAGCCCTTATTTACTTTAATTCAAATTCTATCTATTGAAATTCCTAAGTAAGGATTCAGGTCTGATATTTAGGAAGTAGGGATAGGCGAGACAGATAATGATTAGAATTAGCCAGCAGTGCTTGTGCAAAAAAATCAATCACAGACCTACCTTGGCGACGACAGGTTTGTACGGCCGTCAACAGATGGGCAGTATGTTTAAACCTGTCCATTGAACGGGAACCACCACTAACATGAGCGTTTCGTCACAGCCAAACGCAGCGATCGTTCGGACTGATTGTTATTAGGAGGGATTTCAGGATTGTCAAGAAAATACCACCATTGACTTGCTTTATCACGCAAAGAATGTAAAAGGTGGCCAGCTGTAGCTCCTGCTTTGTCAATCCACTGATTGAGCGAGGAGTGCAACTTGGATTTGAATTGATTGACCCAATCGTGTAAGACTTCAGGTAAGGACATTGCCTAAGCCTATGTGTTATGCTAAACCCTTTTGAAGCAATGGAGGATTTTGACTTGTCAGATAGCTTGTTTAGCGCATTACGTAAATATCCCAAAAGCCAAGAACTTGACCCGATTGAAAATTTCATTACTGAAGGGTTCGCTTGGTTATTAAGAAATAAAGCAGGGCTTTCTCATAATTTTTTAAATTATTTAGCTACTAGACTACCAGAGTCTCTTACTTTAACCCATGATTTATTACCGGAATGGAAAACACAACATACTTTTCCCGGTGGACAAATAGATATGTTAGCAGATTTTGGACAATTTGCTTTCATATTTGAACATAAGATATGGTCAAGTTTGAGTCCAGGGCAACTAGATAAATATCGTGAATATGCCTCATCAAACTCAAAGTGGTCACAAGGATTTTCGTTAATTTTGATAACTGGATTAACTCGTCAGCATGAACAAAATCCAGATTTAGCTCTTACTTGGAGTGATATTTATAATTTTTTAAAATATTGGCTAGAAAAACAATCAGATGATCATCTGGTTCGTGACTTCATGGATATGCTTTCTCAAGAAAATCTCGGGCCAGCAGCACCAGTTTCTTATGAAAGTATAGTCTCTTTTTTACCTGCTCAATCACTGTTACCTAACTTAAAAAGAGTAACATTAGTTGCTGCTGAGGCAAAAAACTGGATTTGGGTATCAAAAAGAATTGGATTTAATCAAGAAGCGTCCATCCCGTGTGTACCAGTAAAATACCAGTGGGGGCGATTGGGAATAGATATTTTAGATAGTTGGTTTCCAGGTATATTCATTGGTACTCTTTTTGATGGTTTGGATCATCGTGTACAACTTTTAAATTCCCATTTAGGACCGAATTTTTGTTTAATTTTATCTTTCCATATAGATATGTGGAAGAACTTTGAAGGAGATTTTTTTAATTCTGTTGAATACACTGAACTCCGGTCACGATTAAAAAATAATTCTGGTAAATGGGATTTTTGTGATCACCGATTTGAAGCAATTAAAGCAAATCCTTGGCATCATCTTCATCTAAGGCAATCTTTAACTGAAGTATTGCGAGGTAGCATAACATTTGAAGAGCAAGTTGAAAGATTCATTTTACAGGGTCGTGAAGTAATTGAATTATTGCTTGCTGGTGGTGAACTAGAAGCTTTGACAAAGAGACTTCATCCTATTGCTAGAAATAGTGATTTACCTTCTATCTCTTTATCTTCGTTGACCTCAAGCACTGATATAATAAATCAACATTTTTAGCCACTAAAACTGCCAGCAGCATTATCAATCCCATATTCTTTTTCAATCACACTCAACAACTTCTCCTCCACCGCAGTCAAATACGGGCGCTTCAGTTCCCCCAGATGCTTCAGCACAGCATGGGCAGCTTCTTCCAAGTTCTCGTTTTTCCGTAATCTATGAATGCGATCGCAAATTACCTGCATCTGCTGACATTCCGACTCCAAGTAATTGAGCGACTTTAAGTGGTCAATTCTCACGGTGTACTGGCCATCCCACATTGTGATTGTACAACTGAACTCACCGACATGGCTAACGATGCACCAACAGCCTCCTTTCCCCCTGAGTTCGGGATTGTCTTTTGCAAGGATTTGACAAACTTCGCCAAGGTGGTAAGGATTAGGGGCTTTAGTACGCTCCAGAATTCGCTCAATCACATCTTTGACAACACGGCCAGTTGGCACTTTGCCATCAGCTTGTTGCACTGCCGCTTGCCACACCTGCCATTGCTCTTGAGGTTCTAGCTTCGTCATTGGTCGAACTTGACCTTCACTGGTAGGTAAGATTTGTGATCCATTTGTTGTCAAATCCTTAATCCCCAAATTTTGACAACAAATTGTTGTCAAATTTTCGTACACATCAGCTGCTGCAATCAAGTAGTTCGACTTTTGGCGACTGTGACCAAAGCGATCTCGGCAATAATCTTCAAATGTGCGGTGCGTGGAACGGTAAAGTCGGCGATCGCGCAATTCTGCCAGCGCCTTTCCCGCCTCAAAAAACGCTCTTTCCACACGGCGCTCTAGATGCAGGCGATCACGCTGTTCTTCCTCTGTCAATTCTGGAATTTCAACAGAGGTAACAGTTATGTCTGCTGAAACCGGATCTTCCTCGTTTGACATATTGATTAACGCCGTTTCCACTCTATGAAGCAAATCGACATTAAGTTGCAACTCGGTTGAGCTAATCTTGCTTAATACATATTCCGTAACTATCAGCAGTTATGGCTAATCCGTACTGGGAAACGGATTTACCAAGCGCCAAAAGCAAGGAATGGTAGCTTGAAGTTCATTGCAACGTAATAAATACTTAAGATGACAGAAGCGATCATCCCTTCAAGAGAAGCAAAAAAGTAGCAGTTAAAAGGCTTATTTCATTCGAGAGCATTAGCTGATTCCTTTACTGCCGTCATCAGTTCATCAAAACTGCATTCGTACAGTTTCATGAGTTCGCTGAACTGATCAATTCGTAGTTTTGGAATAGTTTTCCCATACTCCCAGTTACGAACGGTAGATTCTGCTATACCTACACGGCTAGCAACATCTACTGTTCTTAGTCCTTTTCTTTCTCTTAGCTGCTTCATATTCATTACCTAAGTTTACCAAGAGTGTATTATATCTCATTAAATTATCTAGTTAGTAAACTTAGTTAAAATATTCCGTTGTGCTATTGACAAGCGCTAACGGGTTAGCAAATAATAACAATATAGAGAAGCGCCCTGGACTCGCAATCTCAAGCGCTTCTCTTGCCCTAAATTTAAAGGCTCATCAATTATGACTTACGCCATTTACACTTTTCAACAGCTGAAACTGAAATCGATTGCCCGTCTCAAGCAAATCTACAGCGAAATCGGCTGCACAGTTGAAGTAAGCGACAAACGCTGTAAGGATTCTTGGATTACTGCGATCGCTGAATATCAAACCAGCAAGGTTCAGAAACTCACCTTCGCTGCCCCCGACGAACAAGCCGCAGCCCAAGCCGAATTCGACAGCTACATCACCGACCAAGCCCAAGCCGTAGCTCCCGAACCCCTCAGAATAGTCGAAATCTCGTTTGACCATCATGAATATTACGCTGATGACAAACTGGTAGCCAGCATCAGCCATGACGACAACCACCTAACCCAACGCTGGGTAGTCATGGTTAACGATAAAGAAATA
>NZ_NOLI01000142.1:0-20147 GCF_002245975.1 Nostoc sp. 'Peltigera membranacea cyanobiont' 213
ACCACTTCACGCACAAAGGATCTCCAAGCACTTGCGCTGTAGTGATGAAGCCAAATCCCATAAGTTAACCAATTGTTTGATGAACTGATGGTCTTGCTCCACAAGTTTCTGGAGGATTGTGGAAGTACATGATCGGTAGCAGTTCTGAAGTTCGGGGGGACTTTGGTCTGCTTGCAGTTCATCAATCACTTTTGGGATAAATCTTTTATTATTTACAGATAGTTTTTTCTTAAATCCTCAGAAAAAATCAAAGCTTTGGCGAATCAAAAAATAGAATAAGTAATCGATAAATAATATTATTTGCTATTTAACCAATTGGGTAAAGCAAACTTAATTGAACTTCCAGATTAATTAAATAACCTGGTGTTTAAAATGACTAAACCGAAAACAAACCGTAAATCTGTTCGCGATCGCATCCTAAGTACAGCATCAGGCTTATTTTATCGAGAGGGAATTCGCAATGTCGGTATTGATAGAATTGTTGCGGAATCTGGCGTTGCTAAAATGTCACTCTACAATCATTTCAAGTCAAAGGATGCATTAATTGAAGCGTGGCTGCGACAACAGGATGAACAATGGTGTGAATGGCTCAAAACCACGATTGAGCAACGAGCTTCTAACCCATCCCAACAACTATTGGCAATATTCGATGCCCTACGGGAATGGTTTGAGGGCCCAGATTTTCGAGGTTGTGCATTCATTAATGCTTCAGTGGAACTAGCCAATGCTGACCACCCTGGACATAGAGTGGCATTAGAGCATCAACAATCTATCTACCACTACATCAAGAGCCTAGCTCAAGCCGCAGAAGTTTCATCACCCGAACAGTTGGCCAGGCAACTGCTTCTCCTCGTGCAAGGTGCGATCGTGGTTGCGATGATGGAAGGAAGTTGGTCAACCGCTTCACAGGCGAAAAAAGTCGCGGCAACACTAATTCAGACTGCATCAAAATCCGGTGTTATCGAAACAGTTTTGACTGCCCAGTTAGAGTGCTGATTATATTCATAAACCCGAACAAATGCTTGTACCAGATGATGGTTTTAAGAAGTAAATACTGTTGTGTGTAAAATTTTAGAGTCTTTTGCTAATTGGACTGACTAAATTCTTATTTATCCCACTATTTCTAGTATAAAACCGTCTCTTGTTCTAAACAAAATGTGCATCTTTAGGATTAAATGCTAGTTTAATTATCTCATGGGGATATACATTGCCAAATATATGATTCCGAGGCACCCTGGCGATTAAAGTTTGTTCTCTCACCTTAACCCAAATACTACAAATACCAATACCATTTAAAACCCGTTCTACTAGTCCTTCAATAATTACCGAACACAGTTTGTGTCGCATTGAAGAACTTGCATCGTAAAGATTGAAAGTATCGCCAGATAAACAACATGTAGTAATTGGTTTTGTGATTTCCCCAGGATATAAAAACTCTATCCCGTTTGCAAGTTTGATAAAATTTCCACGGCTACTCCGTTCTACATGGCACGGAATAATATTATCTATCCCTACCAGTCTGGCAAGCTGCTCGTTAGCTGGTCGGCGGATGATAGTTTCCAAGTTATCATCCTGGACAATACAGCCGTCAAATAAAGCGATCGCTCGATCGGCAAAATGCAGTATATCTGTAAAATTATGACTGACTAATATAACTGCCGATCCCCTCGCTTGCGCCCATTGTCTAATTTTCTCGATCATCTGGGGACGTATTCCCACATCTAAAGAGGCAGAAGGCTCATCCAAAAGCAGCAATTCGGAATCAGCAACTAAACCGCAGGCAATACAAACTCGTTTCGCTTCACCACCAGACAGAGAACGAGCTGACTGATTTGCTAAGTGTTCACAGCCAAAAGTTGTTAGTGCAGTATGTACCCTTTGCTTAATCTTGTGTGTTGGTGTGCCGCGAAACTTTAATACCTTAGCAACATTATTAAAAACAGTGTCATCCAGTAGTAAGGTTTCCTGAAAGACCAAAGCCGAACGACGACGCAACAATGTTTTATTGGTATTATGGACATCCTCTCCAAATAATTGCATCTCACCACGGTAAGGTTGCAAGAGATTGATTGTTCTTAACAAAGTGCTTTTACCAGCACCATTGGGGCCAATCACAGCAACCAGTTCCCCTGGACGGACTGTAAAATTGTTAATTGACAGGATATTCTTACGTGGTTTGCTAGCGACGCTCACCTGTCGCATATTCAGGACATACTCGTTAGTATTCATAAAATTTTCTTGTCATGCTGTAGGATAGTCAGCAACACGATTACGGTGTATGTGATGATGAGGAGGATGTATGCGATCGCTATTGCAACATCGTAATTTCCTTTCCCTACCTCTGTAACGATCGCTGTAGTCAAAACTCTAGTCTGTCCCTTAATATTGCCGCCCACCATCATGGATGCACCAACTTCCGAGATGACGCGACCAAAACCAGCCATGATTGCAGCCATTAACCCTAACCGTGCTTCCTTGATTAGCAACCAGTTGGCTTGCCACTGTGTCGCCCCCATTGATAACAATCGCCAGCGTAGCTTCGGATTAATACTGATAATTGCCGCAAAACTGAAGCCAGCAACAATTGGAAAAGCAATGATGGTTTGGGCGACGATCATAGCTATGGGTGTATAAATTAAATCCAGATTTCCCAATGGCCCAGATCGCCACAAAAACATACTGACGAATAAACCAACTACGACGGGTGGTAATCCCATACCGAAGTTAATCAAACTAGTCAGAGTTTGCTTGCCGATGAAATCCACTAATGCTAGCCACAGTCCTAATGGTAGTCCCAGTAAAACGCTAATGGCTGTAGCCGTTCCAGATACAAACAATGTCATCGTCATGACTTGGAAAACGTCACTATCGCCACTGCTTAATAGCTCAAAAGCTTTGAAAGCTCCTTCGATGATTGTATTCACAAATACAAATATCTAAAAAAATTGGGAAATAATACTCAAATATGCAGTAAAGCAACCCTTAACGATCTAATGCTCAAGTTTCTTTAAAAGCCGTAATCTTTCTCCGTTTTACCGGCATCAACATAAAATAGTGGTTGTTTGAACTCTTTTTTCCCGTGGGCTGCAATTATTGTCTGTCCTTCAGGAGATAAGACAAAATTAATAAACGCTTTAGCTCCTGCACTGTTCACTCTGGGGAATTTCTGAGAATTTACTTCCATCACATGGTATAGATTTAACAGTTTCTTGTCTCCTTGCACCAGTATGGGCAAAGATAGGTTTTTCTTCTGAAATATATAGGTTGCTCGATCTGCTAAGGTATATCCCAGTTTTTGATTAGCAACTTGCAAAGTTTCCGCCATTCCTGAACCTGTTTGCTGATACCAAGTTCCAGATGGTGTGATGTTTGCCTGTTTCCATAAATCTTTTTCTAGTTTGTTAGTACCTGAGTCATCACCCCGCGATACAAACAATACTTGATTTTTAGCAATCAGGCTGAATGCTTCCACAGCATTCTTTTTCCCTCTAATCTTTGCTTTGTCTGCATCTGGGCCGACAATCACAAAGTCATTGTGCATTACCAAGTGGCGATTAATCACCGCTCCACCCTCCAAAACTTTGCGTTCGGCTTTCGGTGAATTGACGAATAGCGCGTCAACCTCACCTTTTTCAGCCAGAGCCAAAGCCTGTCCGGTGCCGACTGCAACCTTTTTCAGTCTATATCCTGTTTTCTTTTCAATCGCCGGAACTAAATCATCTAGCAGCCCACTATCCTCAATACTGGTTGTCATCGCCACAATGACATTTCTACTTCCTGAAGACTGTCCAAAAGTTGGCTCTTGGTTGAATATACTACCAAAGCCGATGCAAAGAATCGCCACGAGAATTACCAAATAGCCATGACGCAAAGCCCGATGATTGATCATTGCACTCTCCTAGCAATCTATATGCCAATATTTTTTACTATGGCAAGTAAAGCTTACATTGAGGAGTATAGGCAAGATTGATTAGGAAAGCAACTATATTTATGTTGTTTTCCAGACAATTTTGGTGATGAGAATAATTCCTGACAAGATGCTGACATCTTAGTTTTTGCCCAGCATGGCATTTCTTTAGAAGAACCTGACAGAAGTTCCTGGTATAGCTTTAGACCGCTTTGTTTCAGTCGTTGTGACGTAGTTTAGAGATATTTGGTGGAATGCGATCGCAGTTCACCAAAGACTGCGATCGCAACAGGTTCGTGTGTCCACGATGGATTCAAGAATAGCAACGGTCGGCATCCAGGCAGCCCTAGATATTAAAGGAGGCTATTCTCCTGGCATCAGTAAGCGGTAAAGGAAATTTTTACTTACTTGGTTCTGTCTAGCCATTTCCAGAAGGAGTATATCTCCATTTTTGAGGAGGACGAAAAAGCATTGAGCATCGAGGTAATCATCGTTGCGTAATCCTTCATCAGCTACCTTTGTTTCCTCTATCTCTTCATAGTTCAAGTAATGCTCTTTGTCTTCAACATCTACTACATTAAATACGAGCGGCATTGGCTTTTAAGGTACAAGAGTACATTGTCGATCATAAATCGTATAGTTGCTTCAAATCTGTTGGTTTAGTTGCAAAATACAACCCTCATGGGATGTCCTGATATGGTTCGGTATCTCAGGATTCCAAGGATATCTAATGCGCCTTTGGTATTGTAATTAAGTCATTAATTAGGCAACTTTTAACAAATGAATGCAACTATTTTTTCAGGTATTTGGCACTCATCACTTCATCAATTATCCGCCAAGCAATGCTAACATTATTCGTGAATATGCTCTGCTATTGCAAATTATTCAGTGTTTGGTAACGGCTCCTATTTTATTATTTAATGCTGGAGCGATCGCAACGTGTTCGTGCGTCCACGATGGATTTAAGAATAGCAGCGTTGGCGGAGGCATCCCCGGATTAACTTAACTCAGTGGGAAAGTGCTAATGTCTGACTGAGCTAAACTAAACGTATATCATCTCAAAATAAGCTATATGGCTCTAGGCGAAATTTTACCAACCGTCAGTCAACTATGTCATGAAGATAAACTTCGACTAATCCACTTTCTCCTGCTTGCAGTTGCGAAAGAAGAAGGATACAGCTTAGAAAATACTGAAGAGAGTGATTCAACGAAAGCACTTCTAAATCAACTGGCATCAACTCAAGGAGTTGTCTGGTCTCCTCAAGCAACTCCTGAAGCAATTCAAGCATTGTCAGACCTGCTAGTGGCAGCACAAGGAGCCGCCAATGCTTGATGGTCATCGCTTTCTGTTCACAGAGCGAACCGATAGTCAAGGGCGATCGAGCGTTATGCCATATTTGCCCTTAACCCTTACCAACGGAAGCCTTTCTACAGAAGCGATCGCGCTACTAGATACAGGTGCAAGTGTTAATGTTCTACCTTACGAAATTGGCTTACAGTTAGGAGCAGTTTGGCAAGAGCAGACCGTTCCTATTCAGTTGAGTGGAAATTTGGCTCTTAATGAGGCACGAGGCTTAGTGCTGTCTGGTGAAGTTGCTCCGTTCTCGCCTGTCTTGCTTGCATTTGCCTGGACTCAATCGAAAGATACACCTATAATCCTGGGACACATGAACTTTTTTGCAGAGTTTAACGTGTGTTTTTATCGACACGAGTTAGCGTTTGAAGTTTGTCCAAGAGCAAAGTGAAGGGTGTTACATAACCAGCAGCCCAATAAGTGGCTAACAACAAAGTGTCATTGCCAGATATAAATCAGAACAAACAAAACAATCCAGATGACATCGACGAAGTGCCAGAAAATAGAAGTGGCATTTACACCAAAATGACCTGTGTCGTAGTTACCAGGAATGAAAGAGCGACCAAAAACAAGTATCTGCAACAAAATGCCAGTGAGAACGTGCAAACCGTGGAAACCTGTCAGTAAGTAGAACATTCCACCAAAAACACCTGTGGTAAAGCCAAAAGAAAGATGGCTCCATTCGATCGCTTGCCCGACTAAAAAGTAACTTCCCATTG
This sequence comes from Nostoc sp. 'Peltigera membranacea cyanobiont' 213, assembly GCF_002245975.1. Lineage (NCBI taxonomy): Bacteria > Bacillati > Cyanobacteriota > Cyanophyceae > Nostocales > Nostocaceae > Nostoc > Nostoc sp. 'Peltigera membranacea cyanobiont' 213. The sequence goes on from NZ_NOLI01000142.1 coordinate 5,981, forward strand.
CGATCGAAAGCATTAGAAACTGGCGAAATGTTATCAAGTCATGGCGTGCAAGGGCGCGTTCTGCCAAGTAGATGACAAAGCTACTAGAAACAAGAATTACCGTATTAATCGCCGGATCTCTGACTTCCAGTCCAGAAACACCAGCTGGTAGCCAGCCAGGATTTGCTGTTTTATAGACAATATATGCTGTAAAAAAACCGAGAAAAATGAAAGTCTCTGACAGCAGGAAGACAATGAAGCCGAACATCTTGCTGCCTTCTTTATCATGGGTATGCTCGTGTGAGAGATGATCTGATTCTTCTGAAATAATGGAACTGTCCATTGCTTGAAACTCCTATATATTTATCTCACGCAGAGGTACAGAGCAAGAAAAGAGAGTAAAGTAGTAGTTTGCGATCGCGTAATACCTAATCTCAAACTCTCTGCGTCTCTCTGCGTGAACCTCTGCGTACCTACCCTACGGGAAGGCGAAGCGCCTATGCGTTTAAAAATCAACCATTTGGCTTGCTCTCTAATGCTCGGCCACCAATGGTTCAGATTTACCATATCCGTATGGTTCACTTATAACAACTGGAATTTTCTCAAAGTTCTCGACAGGAGGTGGTGAAGAAACTAACCACTCCAATCCAATTGCTCGCCAAGGATTTTTCGATGCTTGTTCGCCATGTATCCAAGAACCAATCATATTCAGAATGAAGGGTAAGGTAGACACACCCAGCAGAAATCCTCCGATACTGGCGATAATATTCCAAAATTCATACTCTGGGGCATAAGAAGAAACTCGACGCAACATTCCCTGTAATCCTAGTGGGTGCATTGGAAAGAAGTTGAGGTTAGTGCCAATGAACGCCAGCCAGAAGTGCAACTTGCCCAAGCCTTCGTAATACATACGTCCAGTCATCTTGGGGAACCAGAAGTAAATAGCAGCAAACATCCCCATTGTTACCGTGCCATAGAGAACATAGTGGAAGTGACCCACCACATAGTAAGTGTTGTTGACATGGACATCAATGGGAACAGAGGAAAGGGTGATGCCAGTGATACCTGCAAATACAAACAATATTAATGCACCAAACGCAAACAGCATCGGTGTATCAAATCGTAGCTTGCCACCCCAAATCGTTGCAGTCCAGGCAAACACCTTAATGCCAGTGGGGACAGAAACGAACATGGTTGTGAGCATGAAAAACAGCCGCATCCAGCCTGGAGTACCACTGACGTATAAATGGTGTACCCAGACTATACCGCTAACTCCAGCTATCAGAAGTGATGAAATAGCGACAATCTTATAGCCAAACAGAGGTTTACGAGCAAAAACAGGGAATATCTCTGAAAAGACTCCAAAGACCGGCAGAATGATTACGTAAACAGCAGGGTGGGAGTAAAACCAGAAAAAGTGCTGAAATAGAACTGGGTCGCCTCCCTTGGCGGGGTCAAAAAAGCTAGTTCCAACTGTTAAGTCGAGTAAAAGCATGACTGCGCCTGCTGTTAATACAGGTAGTCCAAACAGTTGGATAATCTGGGCGCTGAATACATTCCAAACAAAGATGGGCATACGGAAGAATGTCATCCCAGGTGCGCGCATCTTCACAACCGTGGTGACAAAGTTAATCGCCCCCATAATTGAGGAAACACCCGATATTGCCACTGCTAGAAGCCAGATTACTTCACCGTTGATTAAGTTGCCTGTCGGGTTTTGCAAGCTGACGGGAGGGTATGACCACCAACCGGCTTGTGCTGGCCCACCGGGTACAAAGAAACTGGCCATCAATAGGATAGCAGCGATCGGTATCATCCAGAAGGCAACAGCATTGAGTCTGGGAAACGCCATATCTCGCGCCCCAATCATCAGAGGTACAAGATAGTTAGCAAAACCTGTAAGTATGGGGAATGTCCATCCAAATAGCATCACAGTGCCGTGCATGGTGAACATTGCATTATAAACACTACGGTCAACTAGGTCTGATTCTGGGGTAATCAATTCCCCACGAATGATCATTGCAAATATGCCACCAACTAAAAAGAGAATGAAAGCGGTAACAATATACTGAATACCGATAACTTTGTGGTCTGTGCTAAAGCTAAAGTATTGTTTCCAGTCTGTTATAGGTTCCTGTTGAGGTGCGTCACCTGTAATGTCTTCAACGGAAATATTTGTCATTGTTATTTGTCCTTTGTCCTTTGTTATTTGTCACTTGTCATTTGTTATTTGTCCTTTGTCACTTGTCATTTGTCACTTGTCTAAAACCAATAACTAATGACTAATGACTAATGACTAATGACTAATGACTAATGACCAATGACTAATTGCTGTAATTAACTACAGGGGCTTGTGCGGGTGCTACCGTAACCCAGCCTTTGATTAATTCTTTTGATTCTTGGGCATATTCGGAAGCTGCTTGATTATTTGCAGTACATGGTTTACGATTTGCCGCTTCTGCAAGCCACTTCTTGTAATCTTCAGGGGACTCTACAACAACATTTGCCCGCATGGTTGCAAAGTAAGTACCGCTAAATTCAGAATCGGTTAACTGATACTTGCCAATGCGGATGGGGGTGAATTCAAAGTCAATATTGCGGTTGGGAATAATGTCTTGCTTGACTCGGAAAGCCGGAATATAAAAGCCGTGGAGAACATCCTCAGATTGCATTGCTAGACGGATGCGATGATTGACGGGTAAATGTAATTCGGTGCTGGTAATTCCTTTTTCTGGATAGCGGAAAACCCAAGCCCACTGTTTGGCATTAACTTCAATGTCTTCAAAAGGGATTACATTTGATGTAGCATCAGTTGATACAGTTGAGGAAGTCGAGGAGGCGGAAACTATCCCTGCATCTCCGTTAATTGGTGCAGCAGATGCCGATTTCATCCCTATTGGAATATGCAGATGCATAGCTTCCATTGGGCCTTGAATCCCCATTTGCTCGTAGATTTGGTAGCTGTAAGTGGCAATCCAAAACACTAGCAATATAGGAATTGCAGTCCAGACAATTTCTAGTGTGATATTTCCTTCAATTGGGGGCCCATCGCTGGGATCATATTGCTCTGCTCGATGGAAAATCGCTGAGTAGATGAGTGTTCCTGTGACTCCAAGAAAGATAAATGCTCCCAGCGTGATTAAAAAACTAAACAACTTATCGACCAGCTGCGATTCTGCTGCGGCTTGAGGAGGCATCCAGGAATACGTCCACTGCCCTATCCAAAGACTAACAGCAGTTAAGGCGATAGCGATCGCACTCAAGATCAAAATATTTCGGATTTTCATAGATTACCTCAGCAGTAAGTTGGGATCTTTACCTAAGCGCAACAATATATCAGCAGTATTGTGAACCCCAAACTCAGCAGCTAAGTGCGCTCCTAGCGTACCGTGGATGAACATGATAAACATGATGAACAGTCCAGAAACTAAATAAGTCCACTGCACTTGTTGACTGTCATCCTGACGCCAAATATAACGCTGAAATCCTCTCCAAATAGCCATCCCAAGAATCAGCGCTAGTAGAAAAACACCACCCACTCCATGCCAAAGCATTGTTTCCATAGCTTCTAATCCCCAGGTACTCTTTACCCCAGTCAGGGGTTCTGCCAACATGATTTCGTAAAAACCTGCTGCTACCGTAAAAATTGTGATGAGTGCCGAACCTAGCATATTGTACCAGCCAGCATCAAAGAAGCTAGAACGAGTGGCAGGAACTGCTAAAAACTTGAAGATTGGTTGTTGTAGAGGGAAGAATGAACCAATCAAATCAAAGGTAATGCCAAGGATGAACAAACCTATAGTGAGATGAACTAAATTTGGGTGAATGGGTATAGTGTAGGGCAACCCATTTGCTCCCATCTGAGTCTTTAATTGCTCAATAACTTCAGGGTTCATTGCAGTAAGCCCTCCTTTATAGCTTCAACAACTGGTACAGTGTGCAATCCATATACCCAAACCAATTCATCTCCGAAATACACTTGTATGCCTACCAAAACAGTCAAAAGTAGACTTGCTGCTAGGTAATAAACTGATATTTTTTCTGGAGTGCGGCAATGAATCACGTAACGCCAAGCTGTAATAGCTGCCAGAATTCCTGCAAGTGACCAGCCAAGGAGCGTATGTAAATTAAGTACTGGTTGAGCTGCGTTATAAGGTTGTGCTAAACCTGCTTCAAATTGACCAAAAATAACGGCGATGAAGATGGAGATTGTAGCGAAAAACATATTCCACCAACTCACCTCAAAAAGACGGTAGTTGCTAGTAAAGTATCCAATGACATCACACACGAAGGCAAACAACACCATTGCAATCACAAAATGGACAATGATGGGATGTATCGTATCAGGATACGGTAAATTATGGTTATTCAGAAGATTCTCAAGCATGGTATTCTACTGATATGTTAGTTAGTGCTTAATAATCAATACTTGACAATTTTTTGATTTCTACAACAACTTAGATTGCATTTAAAATCCTTCTCAATAACAACAGCAATTCTGATGAGGAGAATTCTTTCACAGAGTAGCTTGATTCTGATAGGCAAAAGCTCACTGGAATGAATATAGAATAGCAAGTTATCGAAAAAGGTTTTACTCGTTGGTAAATGCTGATGAACGAGTTATTACTTTCCATCTGTGAAGTCAAACAATGATGGAGAAATTGGGAGCGGCATTACTCTTACGTATTTTGGAATCATCCTTGGCTGATTGTCTTTGACCGCAATCACGTAATTATTTCCACAGTCTATAGATTAACTGGCAAGTTTTTTTGGCAGTGCAAAGAATCAAAGCTAAATACAGCATTTTTTAGCTCCAAAGCTGCAATTAAATTTTGCACTACTACGATTTCCCTCTCTTCCTTATTTTGGATCTCTTCCATATTGACTACTAGTCCTCTTTTACTCGCAAACACTGTTACGATACTGACAAAATTCTGACATGATTTTTCGTAGTCTTGGACTGTTTCCTTAATGCTTTTACCGTCGATACGACACCACTCAGATTCTTCTATTTCAACCTAGTTTTGCGCCCAGTGATTAAATTTTGTCACCAGTTTATCAAAATCGACTCCCATCGCTATGCGCCTGATAGTTGAGTATGAGGGAACACCGTGCTTTTGTATTTCAAACGTTTTGATTAACGCTCGACGATGCCGTTTGACGAAATCCCCCCACGCACGATACCCAACATATCCACTCATAGTGCCCATTATTACAAACAGCAACACCAACCATAGTGGATGTCTTCGACCATCACTTGTTCTGAAGTCTTCTACTTGCCGCAGATGTTCAATCAGACAAGCACCCATGATTCTTATCCTCTCAACACTTGCAATTTTACCTGTTTTAGGCAATGAAATAGCCCTGCCTGCTCCCTGTCCCTTGTTCTCTTCTATGACTAGATAGGCTTAGGGCATAATAATGTCCAAAGCTCATAAATAGAATTGCTAGTTTTGGAGTGTACTTTATTTTTTTGAAGAACTTTGTACTTTTTATTCTCCATATATAAAGAATATCATACATTTGTTAAAATTACTTGCGATCTCCAACTAATTTTCAAATAGTATGTGTGGTTACAATTAATCAGAAGCTAGAGAGTTTTTAGGCAACAGTTGCACTTTTTCTACTGTTTCTGGGTTAGCAATTTTGACCTGTTCAAGAAAACGAGATATCCAAGGTAAAGCCACCATAATTACTGTTAAAACCATCAGAAATAGAGCTATTCCAAAAATTTGGTCACGGGGAATTTCGAGTACACCACGTAAAATCACCTCTCTTAAAGCAGAAACAATAGTAATTTCTACTGCTGCGGTAACAGATGTTCGCTGTTGTTGTAGATGGTCAATTAACAGGCGGAACAACTCTACTAAAATCAAAATGAACAGGATATCAGATGTTACTTGTCGTAAATCTAATGGACTCAAAAAGGAGAAAAACATATCTCCCAGTCGAATGAGCATCACACAGAACAAACCAAGGCAGAGAGAAATGATAATAAAGTCTTGAAAAAATTGCAGATTACGTACAATTGTATTTCTTTGTTACCAGTTATTGAACTTTGAAGTTATCCCTTTTAGCATAGTATTTCCTAATAGCCTAGATTCATTTATCTCCATAACTGAAATAGTGCTGAGTATCTAGCATCGATTACTCAGCACTTGGAACTGTATTCAATCCCCATTTAGCTATGGGGTTTAACTCAGCCCTATTAAACTATTTGGAACCGTTGAGTTTATGGGCAGTTTCGGCAGTTTTCATCTTTGATGCTGCGGTTGTTAAGTTATTCGCAGCTTTGACGATCTCTTCTAAGGTTTCGTTAACCAGATTTTCATCAAGAGAGGTTTCTGATAAGTAAGTTTCGATGAAAATCTCCACTCGACTAACAATTATTTTGCTTTGAGAGCGTAGTCTGTTGAGGTCTTTGGTAGATAGATTATTCATTGTTTGAAGTTCCTTTGGTTTCGCGGGTTAATTCTACATTTTTGGTCAGCAATTCTCAGTCAAAGAGCTATTCTTACAGGTCAGCCCTTTTTTGAAAGATAAAGCTCGCTGGAATACCCATTAAATTGTTCGCCTGTTGACTGCTTAAATGCCTTCAGATTCCCCAAATTCGTACAAAGGTTTCAAGCAGGAGAATTGCTATATCTGACAAGTTAGCGAGTCTATTTTAGGACTTACGCACTGAAAACTAAGGTTTGAGATTGCTTCTATTGGAGATGCTGCACTCGCAATGAGATAATTTTGTCATGGTGCCTAAGTTCTTATCTATTGCTTAGACTTACGCACCGAAATCATCTTTTGAGACTGAAGTGTAGGGTTTTGAGTCTTGAAGTGTCAAAAGCTTTGGTGCAGATATCAGAAGTTCTCTTCTGGTCGCCGCAGCGTATAGTTTACTTGAGACGAGTAGTCTGTCAAATTCATTTTGATGGTTAAAGAGACACGATAAATCGCCGTCTCTACTCTTAATTTATCCATCAATTATTTATTGACAGACTACTAGAGGTACGCTGAATGCTTAGAGTTCTCTGCGTCTTCTGGCTGTTGACTCCTTTTATAACAACTTGAAGCCGAAGTTATTCAGAGTCTCACGCAAATCCTTACACCCTTTTAAATAGTCTAAAGTGGCTATTCGCTCAGCTGAATGTTGCGACCAATCACCAGCGACATTCATTTTTTGTTCAGTGTAGAACTCTTTCATGATATCATTATAGTGAGCGATCGCCTCATCTTGCTCTGCCAATTTATAGGTTTCCCGATGGAATACAGCTGGCTGGGGTAGGCGCGGCTTAACAACAGGTTGTGCTTCAGGATTGGGATAACCCACACACAACCCAAACACAGGGAACACAAAAGGTGGCAAATTCAATAACGTAGCTACCTCTTGAGTACTTTTGCGAAGTGCGCCGATATATACCGTTCCTAAACCAACAGATTCAGCAGCTACGATCGCATTTTGCGCTGCGACTGAAGCATCGACTATTGCTTTAACCAACAGTTCTACGTAATCCAGAGCTACGGGAGTTAGTCCGCGAGTGTCAGCAACATGAGCCAGACGACCTAAATCTGCTAACCAAACGAAGAATACGGGAGCTTGGTTAATCCATACTTGGTTATTAGCCAGCCTGCATAATTCTGCTTTGCGTTCTTGATCTTCAACTGCTACCACACTCCAGGTTTGCATATTAGCTGAACTAGGAGCAGATTGAGCAGCAGCAACTAGCCATTCTAGGGTTCCTGGTGGTAAAGGATCAGATAGATAAGACCGGACTGAACGGTGGGCTATTAGCGTTTCTAGAGAGGCGTTCCAGTCAATTTCGTAATTGAAGGGAACTTCACCGTAGCGCGATCGCAGTAGTTCTGTAGGATTGGTCATAGTCAGTTTTTGAACCTGAACACTTCTTTACGATTAAGGAAAACAAGGAAGAACCAGAAAATCAGGAGGCTGATTTTCTGACAAAAGTAGAGAAAAAATACTTAATTGCTACGCAGCTAGCTGAGTTTGTCCGAAATCTGAAATTAGATCGTTCCGAAAAAAAGCAACTCGTAAGGCTAGCCGATACTCAGATGCAGGACAAGTAAGCGGAGTTACCGTATGCCAAGAATTGTCAGAACGTGCGATCGCAACTGAGGAATCATTAAGGGGTAGAATATCTTGGAAGGCAGATTCCGGCTGGGAATCTTTGAGAATTCGCAAACAGCCTCCCCAATCTACAGACCATTGTTGATTGAAAAATAGCAGATGAGTTAAAACTTTGTTCGGCTCGTCTGTATGAGGGTGATGCAACTGTCCTGAGCTATACCGACGAAATCCAATATCCATTAGACAGTCTTTTAGTTCCAACCCAGACATTTCAGCTAAAGCTTTGCGGTAAGAATCTGTCCACAATCCTTCTATCAACTGTCGCCAGACTTTACTCAGGTGTCTCAAGTCATAAGTAAGTCTGCCTTGTGCCATCCGCTCTCGCCAGCGATTATCGCTAGATTTGAGCATCAAGGAAATATCCTCGCTAGTTGCAAGCATTTTTCCCCAAGAGTATCCATATCCCTCTCCCTCCGACAGGCGAAATTCTTCGTGGGGAAAACTCGCAGTTAGTTCTAAGCTTGCTTCTGGTGAAAGCAGGTTTTTGATCAAAGCCCAATTGTATGGGACTTTTTGCATTGCTGTGGCACGAATCGAATCAAAATTAAGCATGGTAGAAAAAAATGCTTTACTAAAATTAACCAATCATGATTACCCTGGACATCAAGTGGTATTGGAGCATCAACAACCGATTTACCTCTGCATCAAAAAGCTTGCCTCAAGCCGCAGAAGATTATTGTAGAGACGGCGATTTATCGCGTCTCTTGCTTTAACCAAACCGTATTGAGAGTTATTCCAATCAATTTCGTAATTGAAACGAATTTCACGCGATCGCAATAATTTTGTAGGATTTGTCATTGTCATAGCCAACTTTTGAACTTGAACGCTTTTTTACGATTTCAGAGGGATTACCAACCTCATTGCAAATTTGTTTAGGTGCAAGACAACTCGCTTTACCGATAGCGGTTCTTCACCACTGCTCAAAATAAGTCCAGATCAACCTCTCCAGGATCAAACTGCTTTCCCTGCTGTTTGAGTGATTGTCCTTGGAGACTACGCAACAGGGAGCGCAAAACATCAGTCTTAGTGCGTTGGAACCGCTTGCAGTACTGCTCTAGAAGTTGCCGTTCTTCTGGAGACAATTGAAAAGTGATCCATCCTTGCTCTTTTCTCGGCATAGCTATTACCAACATAATTGGTAATATTCTAGCAATTGGTACAATAACTGCAATCGCTAACCAGAGACGGAATTGTGATGCTTTCTTAACCCTCCCGACTCCTCATTGAGTTCACCTTTGGGGAACAAAACTCAGGAGTTCTTCAACAGTGAGACTGCGCTTAACTTTTACTGACTCATGCTTTACAGCATCCAGCACTGATTGAATTTCTGGCTGACTGAGTATGATTCCATGTTCTTGCAGCACACTGATGATCAGATGCCGACCGGAATGTTTGCCTACAACAAGGCGACGTTCCCAACCAACATCTTCCGGCGCAAAAGGTTCGTAAGTACCGGGATTTTGCAACACACCGTGAGCATGAATCCCTGACTCGTGTGCAAAAGTATTTTCACCCACGATCGCTTTCCAGGGAGGAACCGGCCAATTAGCAGCTTTAGCAACTAACCGTGACAGTTCCAGCAACCGTTTTGTATTAATACCTGTTGGGATGTTGTAGAGGTGTTTCAGTGCCATCACAATTTCTTCCAGCGCCGCATTACCTGCGCGTTCACCAATCCCATTTACTGTAGTGTTAACCGATCGCGCTCCTGCTTCAATACCAGCTAGCGAGTTCGCCATTGCCAGTCCAAAATCATTATGCGTGTGCATTTCTATGGGAATGAATAGATGATGCACAAGGGAGCGAACTTTGCTGTAAGTGTTCAGAGGGTCGAGAATTCCTACAGTGTCACAAAAGCGAAACCGGAAAGCTCCCAACTCTTGAGCATAATACGCCACATCCAGTAAGAAAGATGGATCGGCTCTGGAAGAATCTTCTCCGCCAACAGATACAGCTAAACCGCGATCGCAAGCGAAATTAATCGCATCCCGCAGAAGATCCAGCATAACCTGCTGCTTACCCCCAAACTTGGCGGCAATCTGAATTTCTGAGACGGGAACGGAAATATGCACCCGTTCCAAACCACAATCTATAGATGCCTGGATATCGGACAATTTAGCACGGTTCCAGCCAAGTAACTGGGCATTTAATCCCAGATTAGCGATCGCTCGGATCGACTCTGCTTCTTCCTGTCCCATTGCCGGAACGCCAATTTCCAATTCTGGAACACCAATGGCATCAAGAAAAGTAGCGATCGCAATTTTTTCTTCAACATTAAAGGCTACACCTGCGGCTTGTTCGCCATCTCGCAAGGTTGTATCGTTAATGTGAACGGGATGTTTATTCATCGTGAAGTCATGATTCATGATCAGCTAACTTGTTGGGTGATTTTGATTTGCTTCAGTAATTCGCAATTGAAAGACAGAGCAGCTAACTTGAGTTGTGGAAAGTAAAAGACATATTTTTTAGCCGTGGGTTAATAATTACAAATTACGTTAGCGACGCGAAAAGCGAGTCTGCGTGCGTAATTACGAATTACGAATTATTTAAATATTTGCTACAACTTCCCCAATCTTGCTAGTGTCATAGCCGCCGAGAATCTCTAATTGCGATCGCACTAGCTGATGTCCCAAGATACTGAGGAACTGTTTTACTGGTTCTTCTTCCAAGTATTCTTTAATAATCACCAAGTCGTATCGCGCACTATGAAGGGGGATAAATCCCAACCCAAAAGCAGCAGCTATAGATGCCGTACTGATCCCTGCATCAGCAATTCCTGAGACTACAGATAAGGCAACATCTTGATGGCTGTGGACGATATGGGTAAATCCTTTCACAGTCTGGGATGGCACTCCTTCTTCTTGGAGTTTCCGTTCTAAAAGCATCTGACCGCCAGAACCCGCTTCATGGGTAACAATAGTTGCTCCAAATTCTACTAAGTCGGAAACTGTTTTAATTCCCCTTGGGTTTCCTGGTGGGACTAACAAACCTTCTTCCCAAACTCCAAGGGTAATCAAAACGGCACTCTTGCCTGTTAAGGCTTCCCGCACAAAGGGAATGTTATGTTCCCCAGTTTTGGGATCGTATAAGTGCATTCCTGCAATATGAACTTCACCTTTGCACAGACTATGCAATGCAGCCTTGCTGTGGGCGAAACGATAATGAATTCGCAGTTGCGGATGCCAACGTTCAGTTGCTCTTGCCAAGAGAGAAAGCACAGGTGTACAACCAGCAATCACAACTGTATTGTGTAGTTTGTCTATATCATCCAGAATCCGAACCAGGACTTTATTTGTAACGTTTTGGTTTTGTGCTTCACCCTCCGATTGACGCTCATTACTAGCTACTTCTGACGCTAAGGCCAATTTGCTGATGCTGGGTAACTCTTCCACCCTTACGGGTTCCTTAGCATCAGGGTAGATCGCTGCAAGCGTCTCACCATCAGCTGGAATCATTTCGATCCGAAAAGCATCATTCCCAACAAGGGGATAAGCTATCCATTGATTCCCAACCCGCGCTAGACTAACTCGCGATCGCTGTTGCTTAGGGACTGATCCCGCAAGAATTGCCTCAACTTCTGGTAAATCTTCCTCAAACCAGAATAAGTCCTCGACTTGGCAGCCAAGAGCTTTGGCTAAACGCAGTGACATAGCAACAGAAGGAGCATATTGCCCTAGTTCCACACCACCAATACTCTGACGAGTTACGCCAGCTATATTAGCTAATTCTTGCTGACTCATACCCAAGCGAGTTCTAATTGACTTCAGGTTATTGCAAAGATTCACATCCAGTTTCATGAGGCTGTATATCTCCGTTAGAAAAAGCCACAGCAGACAAACTTAAATCTGTTGGGTCAATCGCAAGGTTTTCTCGTATTTGCCGCTTTTGTTGTCAGACATATTGATGTTTTGACAATTTTGCTTATTTGCTGCAAGCATAGCATACATATCGCTAAAATACTTGCATTTTTGGATACTATTTTAGTGATTTAGCGTAGCTTGCTAACCTAGTCATCGCCAACGGTAGCAAGCTACGTCACCAAAAAAAACTTAGTCCGAGTGCGGTAAATCCTGATCTAGATGCCAATTGCCTTTTTTAGTTGGTACTGCCACCCACTGGAGTTCCAACCATAAGATCGGGTTCTTTTCCTTCAACCTTGAGGCGGGATCGCGAATAATGCGTGTGGCATTTATGCAAACAGCCTGACATATCCCCAAATCTTGAGCAACGCCTCTGAAAACATCTTTGTTGTCATTAATTGAGGCAAATAGCATATTAGGATAATAAACAACAAAATGTTGTATAAGTTTTGGAGGGCAGCCCCAGTAAGAGTTTACGAGTTCGACGTGGCAGTACTGGAGCAACTCACCTACTTTGGCACAGCGTTCCTTGACTATGGTGATAAATTTTTGGACTAAAACCTCTTCGGTCAACATAATGAGTTCTCCTCCTTCAATGAGGTAGACGAATTTTGGCGTTGTTCAGAACGCCGATTTCTCAAATGGTGGTAAGAAGTTTACGCAGTTTTTTCTGCTTTTTCGAGTCAGAGTTCGCCAATTGCTCCAGACACTTTGTATGAGGGATAACCCCTACTGCATCGTCCTATTCAAGAGGTATCTCCGAAAATGAATCTGCAACCTTTGTGGAGCTTGAGGTGATACCTAATGTTTGGAGATGTCTAAACAACCCAAACTGTACCAGCAGTTCCTCTAGCTGATCGTTAGACATAGATTTCGGAGTGACAAAATCTGTATTCTGGTCAATTGCTATTGCTAGGTTGCGATAGTGCTGCGCCTGTTCAGACTCAGGAGCATACTCAATCACCGTCTTGCGGTGGAACTCTGCTTGCTGCACCATATTGTCTCTGGGTATGGAGTAGATCATTTGAGTCCCCAGTTTCTCTGCCAGAGCCTCGATCAAATCATCTTCCTCATCGACTTTGCGAGAGTTGCAAATCAATCCTCCCAGACGTATACCGCCTATGGGTGCATACTTTTGAATACTTCGGCAGATGTTGTTGACGGTATACATTGCCATAATTTCCCCAGAAGTGATAATGTAAACTTCTTGAGCTTTACGTTCACGAATGGGCATGACAAATCCACCGCATACCACGTCACCTAGACCGTCATAAAATGTATAATCAAGTGTAACTGCATCATCATAAGCACCAAGTTGTTCCAGCAACCCAATTGATGTCACAATGCCTCTACCTGCACATCCTACACCAGGTTCCGGCCCACCCGATTCCACACACAGTGTCTTCCCCCATCCCACCTGGCGGAAGTCTTCTAGATTCAAATCATCATCATCTTCTTTACGCAACGTGTCGAGTACAATCTTCTGGTGGAATCCTCCCAACAGGAGCCGGGTGGAGTCTGCTTTTGAGTCACACCCTACAACCATCACCTTACGATCCAGATCAGTGAGTCCAGCCACTACATTTTGAGTTGTTGTGGACTTGCCAACTCCCCCTCTTCCATAAATAGCGATTTTCCGCATAAAAACCTCAATAATGGCGCAGACTTATTAATTCGGCTCCCAGATTATGGTGTAATCAAGCAGAGTATTGAATCAAATTGGAGTTGTAAATTTTGAAAGTATTTACTACCCAGTTTGTGACTGAATTGATGCTGTTAGATAGTGGACATCAACCGTCTATCCAGCACTATAAATATTGCAGTTATTTGCTAGAAGTTAAACAGCTTCTTACAGATATGGCAGTAAATATTAGCGGGATGCGAGATACAACAAGGGTGCTAAAAATTAGTGACAATCCTGTCACCAAAAATCCAAAAAACTTCCACAGATACGGCAGGTGAATGAGAAATTTCTGTTTACTCACAGCAAGACAAGTATTATTTTCGCTGCAAAGAAGATACATAAAAAAATCAGTCCAGCCTACGCTATGGCAACAGCTTCGCCAAACGAAAAACCGATTTTTAGGCAGTTTTGCTCCACTTCGATTAACGTTATGCCATCACCAATAACTGATGAGGCTGGTCTGATACTCACTTCAAAGGAATCTAAGGAGTTTTTATTCTGGTA